>JAJPJO010000448.1 GCA_021324135.1 Pseudomonadota bacterium | reverse complement strand
TTCATTGACTATAATTGCCTCACCCGCCTGTTCATGGGTTTTCACATATAACTTTCGACTGTCCGCAATTTCAAATTCCGAGGCGATTTCATGAAATTCAGAAAAATAGCAATCATTTTGACGCTCGCATTGAGCGTGCCAATGAGCGGAGTCTGCTCATCCCCACTCTGGGCTCAGGAAAACACACTTCCTATCGATCCGGCTGCTGCACCCGCTGCACCGGCTGTCAACACAGAAGCGGCCATCGACCAGGCCAAAGACCGACTTGATAAAGCAAAAGTAAGACTTGATATCGCGCAAAAACAAGTTGAGGCTGCCAAGGCTCGACTGAAAGCCGCTGATGCCGAATTCAAAGCGGCCAAGGCTAACTTCGATGCGAAGAACCTTGAGAATCAGGCCAAGAAGTTGTCTGATGCCTCCGGGCTGCCCGAGATCACCGAAGGTCAAATTCAGCAGAGCAGAACCAAATCATTAGCAAACGTTTTTACCTTCGGTAAAGAGAAGAAAGACAAGGACGCCGCGGTCGACCTGTCGAAAACGCGCTTGAAGCAAGTCGATTTCAATGCTCAGCCATTCGATCAATCCTCGGCCCAAACGGCGCCGGAGCAACAGCCCGCCCAACCAGCACCACAGGCGCCAGCGGCTCCGGCTCAAATGGACAACACTCGCCCGGCAGGCGATGCTCCAGCACCAGACAAGCAGGCGCAGTTCGGCTCCAGCTCGACCGGCTCAGCCGGAGCTCCTCCGCCGAGCCCCGGATTGATGACGGCAAACCAACCGGCGAGCTATCAAGAACAGCCACCGATCGTTCCATAGATCGTGCCGCCACTCTCCATGGCTTGATCGCCGTTCACAGATAAACACAGAGGGCTCTTCCAGGAAGAGCCCTTTTGCCTCGATACTGGGCTCCAGCCCACCGATCTGCCGGACTAAATGGGCTATTCCTTCAGCCTTGCCATGGCGCTTCGTGCTGCTTCCTGCTCGGCTTCCTTTTTAGAGGCACCGCTGCCGGTAGCAATGGCTTCGCCCGCTACACTGACCGCCACCGAGAACATAGGAGCGTGCGCCGGACCCTCAGTGTTTAAAACTGTGTAGACGGGCAATCCTTGCCCTTTACCTTGGGTGAATTCCTGGAGCTGAGCTTTGTAGTTCTGCTTCACCTCGTCACGATCGATCTCGGTGGCATGACTGCCGAACAAACGAACGATCAGATGCTGCACATGAAAGAGACCCTGGTCTTGATAAATGGCACCAAGAATAGCCTCGAGGGCGTGGGCCATTATTGATGAGCGCATCTGCACCTGGCGGCCTAACAAGATATAACGATCGAGTCCAATTGTTCTGGCAATCTCAGCCAGTATTTTGTCGGAAACCAGCACAGCCCGAATTTCAGTGAGCTGACCTTCGGAATAGTCAGGAAAACGGTCCAGCAAATACTCGCTGATCACGAATTTCAAAACGGCATCGCCGAAAAACTCCAGGCGCTCGAAGTCAGGATATTCCGGATGCTCGGATGTGTATGAGCTGTGCGTCAGCGCTTCGTTAATCAGCGCCATACGTCCGCAATTGAGACCGAGCTTGCGGAGAAGCTCGTCGAGTTCCTTTAGACGCTTTGAAGGTAGTGATACCACCGGATTGTTTTCGCCGGACAGTGAACACGTTGCCACCGTACTCAATGAATAGCCGCTCTTCAACTTCTGATTCCCACTTTGTAACCACGATCTATTCTGCAATGTACAACGCTCCAGCCGCTTTGCACCCCTTTGTAAAACAATATTTCTTCTGCTTCTTAGATACGAAATATGAATACTGATCTGGTCGTTCTAACTAAAATTCAGTAAATCTTCCAGGCTGCGCTCATCGATATTTCGGCCCGGTTCGAAAGCGGCTGTATGCCATCTATCTTTGATTCTTACGCGCCTATAATTTAGGCCACCTGCTGCTTTGCGCTGATCCTGCTATTCTAAGTCTGCTCCAGAGCGCAAACGGCTGTTGACAGCGGCAATATCTCTTGATAAGGACGCCGTTTCCAGGCATTGGCAGGAGCAATATAGATACAATGAACCTTAGATGGAATGAGCGTATAAGGGCGTTTTAAGAGTATGTACGAGCTTCAGTTGTCGCAAATTGTCATCTTCGTTCTTGCCGGATTTGCCCTTCCGGCGGTCGGAATGATTTTTCTCGCCTGGATATTACAGATCCTGCTCGGCTATCACACGCCGAACCCGGTCAAGATTCAGCCTTACGAATGCGGCATGAAACCTCTGCAGGAAGCGCTGGTTCAGTTTGACGTTCGCTACTATCTTTATGCGCTTCTATTCATTTTGTTCGATATTGAAATCATCTTCATCATTCCCTGGGCCCTGGCTACCGATCAGCTCCCGCGTCTGGTCTCGGGAGATTCTCTGTTTCTGGGACCGATTGAAATGGCAATCTTCCTCGTTGTGCTTGGCGTTGGGCTAGCCTATGCCTGGAAGAAGGGAGCGCTGGAGTGGGAGTAGTTGACCATGCCTGATGAAAAACAAGTTCCTGATGAATTGAAAGAAAAGATTTCCCTCACCACCGGTGGTGAGTCGGGATCGGCAATGCCGCCAAGTTCAATCTCGGCAATTTCCCTTCCCGTGCCGGAAGAGTTGAAGGATACGGTAACGCTTACCAGCGTGGATGCCATATCGAAATTGCTCAGCGATTTGATTTCACCGGTGGCTAACCTGGCCCGCTCCAACTCGGTTTGGCCTTTGACCTTCGGCACGTCCTGCTGCGCCATCGAAATGATGTCGGTGGGCATGTCCAAGTTCGACATATCACGCTTCGGCTCCGAGGTCTTCCGAGCCACACCAAGACAAGCCGATTTGATCATCACGGCCGGAACAGTGACGCGCAAGATGGCGCCTGCGCTGATCACACTGTACGAGCAACTGCCCGAGCCCAAGTATGTCATAGCCATGGGAGCCTGCACCATTACTGGTGGCATGTTCAACGATTCCTATTCAGTGGTTCAGGGAGTCGATCGCATTATTCCTGTAGATGTCTATTTGCCGGGCTGTCCACCCAGACCGGAAGGACTTCTTGATGCCCTGATCAAACTGCAGCAGAAGATTCGCACTGAATCGTACGCCAACCGCAAGGTGCGCGCTTACAATCAGCGCGCCATCCGTTACGTCGATTACGACACAGGCTTGCCGATGGAAGATCTGATTGAGGAAGTGAGCGACGAAACAGACACGGCACTCGGACGAGCGGCTTCGTGAGGGAGAGCATATGACCGATACACCTGAAAAAACTCCGGAGAAACCAGCCGCAGCTCACAAACCGGCTGGCGAAGCGGCGCCGGAGGCACCGAAAGAACCTCTCAAACCAGGCGTGTTCGGACAGTTTCTCAAAGATCACGGTCTCGATACGCAGAGACTGGAGGATGCCGCAAACAATGTCGAGGTGATTGAGATTGCCCCGGAGCATCTGCAAAAGGCACTCAAGCTCTTGAAAAACAGCGAAGAGACCAAGCTCAATTATCTGGTCACTGTCTCAGGCGTTGATTCAAAGGATACTTTCGATTCGGTCTATCACTTGTGGTCTTACGATAATCTCAACGAGCTGGTCGTCAAAGTGCGCATACCAAAGAGTCAGGTTCCGGAAGGTGAACTACCCATGGTGCCCAGCCTCAGTCGTTTCTGGCCGGCGGCCAACTGGCATGAGCGCGAAACATATGACCTCGTCGGCATTCGCTATCTCGGCCATCCATATCCAAGAAGAATTTTAAATACCTGGGATTGGGACGGGTATCCCTTGCGGCGCGATTACGTTCAACCAATCGATGCGCTCAACGACAAGAGCCCCGGGTCATTTAGATGAGGCAGCGCCCTGCAGATCGGAGCAATCGGAGCAAAAGCTATGGTATCTGAAACAGCTACAACCAGACCGCTAAAAACAGATGAGATGCTCATCAACATGGGTCCGCAACACCCCGCCACTCACGGCGTTCTGAGAATGGTTTTACGCCTGGATGGTGAGATCGTGCGGCATGCCGAGGCAGTCATCGGACACTTGCACAGAGGCCAGGAGTGGCAGGGACAAAATCGCACCTGGTTTCAATATCAAGCTCTGATCGATCGGGTCGATTATCTTTCCGGCATGTTCACTTCCTGGGCGCTGGCTCGCTCCGCCGAGGTGATCGACGGCACTGAGGTGCCGGAGCGCGCCGAGTATTTGCGCGTCATGGTCTCTGAGATGAACCGCATAACATCGCATTTGCTCTGGCTGGGAACCTATCTGATCGATCTCGGCGCCATGTTTGGTTTTCCTTTCTATCCTTTTCGCGAACGTGAAAAGCTGCTCGACCTCTTCGAGGAGATTGCCGGTCAGCGCATGATGTTCAACTACATCCGCATCGGCGGCGTGCAGAGAGATCCCAAGCCGGACTGGTTCAAACGCCTGAAGGCTTTCACCGATGAATTTCCCAAACGCGTCGATGAGTATGAATCGATCGTCACTGAGAATCCGATCTTCTTGAGACGAACGAAAGGTGTCGGCATTTTGAAGAAAGAGCTGGCTCAGGAGTTCGGCGTCACAGGACCATCATTGCGGGCATCAGGTGTGCCGTTTGATTTGCGCAAGACAAAACCCTATTCCGTTTATCCCAAACTGAACTTCAATGTCCAGTGGCTCGAGAAACCGGAGGGCGGCGATACCTGGGATCGCTATATTTGCCGCATCCGCGAAATGCGCGAGTCGAATGAGATCATCAAGCAGTGCATTGACATGCTGCCGGAAGGTCCAATCATGTCGAAGAAACAAGTGGCCGGCTTGCGGGTGAAAGCCGGCGAGGGCTTCACGCCTATCGAATCGCCGCGTGGGACGCTCGGCTGCTACATAATCTCTGACGGCTCCGACAAACCATATCGCTTCCGCTGGCGCAATCCATCATTCTCAAACTTAGCGGTGGTCGGTGAACTGCTGGTCGGGCGCCCGATTGCAGATATCATGGCCATCTTCGGATCGGTCGATGTCATCTTGCCGGATGTCGATCGCTAAGCCCTGGAGAAAACGTTCGCTACCTGGAGAAGATAGGAAAGGAGAGAAATGATCCCCAACGCTGCAGAACTCGGAAAATTCAGTTTTCTGATTGGCTTCTGGATCTGCGCCATTTTCATACCTGTCTGGGTGGCTGCCTGGCTCGTCGGCGTGGGCTTGCCCATGCTCGTCGATCAAATGGGAGCCAACAGCGGCAGCACCATATATGATTTCATTTCCGAAATTTTGAAAGCGCTGACTCCAATCATGGCGATCATGGTCTTCATTCCGATCAATGCCATGTTTATGGTCTTGTTCGAGCGACGGGCTTTGGCACTATTCACGGTGCGCAAAGGGCCGAATCGCGTCGGACCGGACGGCTTGCTGCAGACCGCAGCTGATGCAGTGAAACTCCTCTTCAAGGAAGATATCACGCCAAGGGGTGCTGATGCCTTTATGTTTACCCTGGCGCCGGTGATCTTTTTTGCTCCTTCGATTTTCGGCGTTTTACCCTTGTTGGCAGCGATCACGAACAACAACTCGCTCTTCCAGATTACTAATGTCCCAACCGGAATCTTCTATGTTCTCGCCGCCGCATCCGTTCCCGTGGTGGCACTGGTGATGGCAGGTTGGGCGAGCAATAACAAGTACTCTCTGGTCGGTGGATTACGCAGCGCCGCACAGGCAATCAGCTACGAGATACCGCTGGTGATATCAATAATCACTGTCTGCGTCATGGCGGGAACGCTTGATGTAGTGGAGATAGCCAACCAGCAAAAAGGCGGCTTTCTGAACTGGAATCTGTTCGGCGGCGGTGCGCTTCGCGGACTGGATCAGATGGTCATCGCCATGATCGCGAACAAGGATCATGCCCAGGTGCTCAGCCACTTCTATCCCTTCGGGGCTTTGTCTTACTTCGCCGCCGGCGTCCTGATCCTGGCATGCTTCATCTTGTTGGGACTTTATCTCACGGGCGCCTGCGCTGAAATCAACCGCATCCCATTCGATCTGCCCGAGGCGGAAAGCGAGCTGGTGAGCGGCTATAACACTGAGTATAGCGGCATCAAGTTCGCCATCTTCTTTCTGGCTGAATTCACCAACCTCTTCATCGTAGCCAGTATCGCTACGGTCATGTTCCTTGGCGGCGGTGATAATCCAATTCCAAAGTGGCTGCTCGACATGTCGCCGCTGCCGGCGATTTCCGAATCTGTCGGCTCGGCATTGCGACCCCTGATCCAGGAGTACCATGTCATTAATCCGGAAACTTTCTGGTCAGCCATTTGGGTGATTATCAAAGTCTATTCAATCGTCTTTTTCGCCATTCTGGTGCGCGGCACTCTTCCCCGCTTCCGTATCGATCAATTGATGGATTTCGGCTGGAAGCGCCTGGTGCCGCTATCTCTGGTGGCGTTCCTGTTAGTTGTCTTCGCACGCGTACTGGTGGTGTCTCATGGGTAGCAATTTGATCGGCAGAGCACTGGAGAGTTTCAAACGGATCAGAGAGGGTCTGAGCACCGTCTTGATGCACAGCTTCCGCGAGCCGACCACTCGCGAGTATCCCGAGCAGGTATCGCAACTGCCGCCTCATTTCCGCGGGCGCCTCGGGCTCACCGTCAACCCGGACACAGGCGAGCACCTCTGCATTTCCTGCCGCCAGTGCGAACGTGTCTGCCCGGATAAATGCATAGAAATCGTCGCTCACAAGAGCCCCGAAACGAACAAGCTCGAATTGATCGATTTCAAAATCGATCATGGTCTCTGCATGTTCTGCGGTTTGTGCACGGAAGTCTGCCCTACCAGCTGTATCATCAACACAAACGATTTCGAGATGTCGGATTACAGCAGAGAGAGTCTGGTCTACGATCTGCGACGCTTGACCTTGACCCAGGAAGAATCCTCGTATTACTTCGACAAAAAAGAAATGCCAAAACCGAAGCCGAAACCAGCCAAGCCCGCACCAGGAGCGGCACCGGCGGCAGCCGCTAAAGCGGCGGCGCCTGCTGCGGCCAAAGGCGATGCTGCGGCCAAGCCGGAGGCGGCAGCTAAGCCTGAAGCGGCGGCCAAGCCTGAAGCGGCAGCTAAGCCGGAAGCAGCGGCCAAGCCTGAAGCGGCAGCTAAGCCGGAAGCGACGGCCAAGCCTGAAGCAGCGGCCAAGCCGGAAGCGGAGGCAAAAGGCGATGCCGCATCGGCCAAGCCGGATGAAGCTGCCAAACCGGAAAGCACTCCTAAAGAAGATGCCACCAAAGGTGATGCGGCGGCAGAAGGGGACAAACCTCAAGAGGAGCAAAAGGGATAAGCAATGGATCAATTTGTGCAACTCAAGGATATGATGGCGTTGCCTCTGACGGGCAACATCCTCTTTTATCTGATCTCCATACTCGCCATTTCGTTTTCAATCGGAGTGATCTACGACAGAAACATTGTCCGCTCCGGATTCCTTCTCATCGGAGTTTTCGGCGCCATCTCCGGATTGTTCTTGCTCCTGCAAGCGCAATTTCTGGCGCTGGCGCAGATCATGATTTACGCAGTCGGCATCACCCTCGTCGTCGTCATTGCTCTGATGCTCACCAATCCTCGTCTTGAGAAGGACGTCACCATGGAAGAGGAAGCGCTGCAGGAAACGGGAACGCTCAGATTGGCGCAGCTATTCAAAAGCATGGGTCCAGCTCTGGTGGGTGTTTTGAGCTTCTTCACGATTCATGCCGCCGTTCGATCGGAATCCTGGGTTCTTTCCAATGATCCGATGACCACCAATAATGTCCAGGTTCTCGGGCAAGAGCTTACGACAACATATTCGTTGCCCTTTGAATTCGCTTCCATCCTTCTCTTAGCGGCTCTTATGGGAGCCATCATGCTTGCCAAAGCAGAGCGGAAGGATAAGGAAGTCGAGGTTGCCGAGGAGTAGTTGAAACTTAGGAAAGTCTGGGAGGGCATCTTGGATCAGCTTTTTAAATCGCCGTACTTCAAAGCATACTTCTGGTATTTGGGACTGGTCGTTTTTTCGATCAGCGCCTATGCCGGCAACCTCTACAACGGTCCGAAGACCATGGAGTTCATGCTTTCTAACAGTATCGACTTCCTGCTCACCGTCGCCATTATGGTTATCGGCTGGCTCTTTATACGAGCCGGGGCACACGCACCTGGCGTCACCGCCATTGGTGCACTCGGTTCCTTTTTTGCGCTGACGCTGGCTCAAAACGACCTGGTTCGATACCTCACTTTGAGCGCTCTTTTGTTCGCCATCGGCATGTACGGCATGGTCAAGTCGCGCAACGCCGTGCGGGTACTCATGTCAATCGAGCTGATGCTCAATGCCGTCAACATAAACCTGGTCGCATTTGCCAGGTATATAGATCCCGCACAGATCAAAGGTCAGCTGTTTGCCATCTTCATTTTGACTGTCGCCGCTGCCGAAGCCGCGGTCGGGCTGGCGATTGTTCTGGCGGTCTACAGAAATACCTCGACCGTCGATATGAACAGATTCAACCTGCTCAAATTCTAAATCTCCACCCCCGCGATCACCCAGCTGGGGGATTATTTTTGTGCGCTGGAATTCATATAGTTAAAGTTGGGGCCCCTTGCTGGGCTTCCTGTAACCAAGAGGGTGGCGGTTTAGTAAGGCCGGTTAATAGAAAGAAAGGCTGGCTGGCGTTCTGGGATCAGGTATGGAAAAGCAAAAACTCAGGCTGCTGGTAGCGGAAGACCATCAGATTCTGCGCATTGGTTTGCGCCTTTTGATAAGCAGCTGGAACGATATGGAGATGGTCGGGGAAGCTTCCACCGGAGCCGAAGCGGTAGAGCTGGCTAAGACGCTAGGACCGGATGTAGTGCTCATGGATCTGGGCATGCCGGTGATGGATGGAATCGAGGCTTCCTGCCAGATTCGCAACGAGTGCCCGGAGACAAAGATTATTGTCTTAACTTCGCATACCGACAGCCGGGATATTTCGGCGGCGCTTTCCGCCGGTGCTACCGGATACTGTCTGAAAGATGTGGACAGCGAGCGCTTGCGCACGGCGATTCTGGCAGTTGCCAGCGGTGATGTCTGGTTGGATTCCCGAGTAGCCGCTCAAATTATGAGCAACAGCGCCAAAACGGCCGAACCGCCCAAAGACGAAAAAACCAAAAAACCGGAGACGCATGAAAGCATCACCACTGACGAGCTGTCTCCAAGAGAGCTCGAGGTTCTGGCATTTTTGGTCGAGGGTCTGTCCAATAAAAAGATCGCTGAGAAACTGGTGATCAGCCCGGATACCGTCAAGACCCACATTCGCCATATCATGGAAAAACTTGCTGCTACGGATCGGACCGCTGCGGCTGTCAAAGCAATCAGGAATAAACTGATTTAATTCGGCTTACTCGGACGCTAGATTGGCGCAAGGGGCGTTGTGCTCATCCGAGCGGCGCTCGAGCTTTTTGCCGTTATCGCTCCTTGATACCATATGCGGTGCAGGCAAGGGCAGCCGAATTGTAAAGGCGGTGCGCTGCTCATCGCTTCGGCATGTAATTGTTCCATCCAAAATCTTCAAGATCTTATGACATGAATAGAGCCCGAGACCGCTGTTTGACACATAGCTCACTCCGGGCGTGCCGCGCCAGAACTTCTTGAACAGCCCTTTTCGCTCTTTACTTGGAATGGCAGGCCCGTGATTTGAGACTGTAAT
>JAJPJO010000106.1 GCA_021324135.1 Pseudomonadota bacterium | reverse complement strand
TCGAACGGACTGCGCTTAACTCGATTTCGAACGGACTGCGCTAACTCGATTTCGAATGGACTGCGCCTAACTCGATTTCGAATGGACTGCGCTTAACCCGATTTTGTTCGGCCGGAGCTTTAGAAGAACAGGGCGTGCAGCTTCGGCAGGAAAACCATGCAGCCGACAACGACGGCAGCAAACGATACGGCAAGAACTGCAGCAGCGGCTGTATCCTTAGCGGCTCGGGCCGCCTCGTGATATTGCCCATCAGCCGAGATGTCGACCAGATGCTCAAGGGCGGTGTTCAGAAATTCGGCGGCAATCACAAGAGCCATGACAATAACAAGCGCCATCCAGCTGATCATATCGATCTTGAGAGCGAAGCCCGCCACAGTCACGACCACAGCGAGACTGAAATGAATGCGCAGATTGCGCTGCTCGCTCACGCCGATGAAGACGCCATGAAAAGCATGATAGAAAGACTCGACGAGCGTTCCGGCTTTACCGGTTTTTCGCCGCCAGCTTGCCGGGACCAGTGGGCGCCTGCCAACGCGCTCAACCCTTCGCTCGGGTCTTTCCTGCCTGTCGGCTCGCTCCAATCTTTCCGGACGTTTTAAATCAGCACGTCCCTCGCCAACGCTAGCCAGATCCGTTCCTGTTCGCTCTTCGCCTATGCTTTTCAGCGGAGTGACATTTGCAAAGTTGGAGCCGACCGCTCTGGTGCCCTGCACGAGGCGCTTGTCAGATTCTTTCTCTGGTTTTCGACGCACTCGGGTCTCTCCTTCAGTCTCCAAAGCCACCTTTCCTAATGTTGCACAGAACCCCTCAAGCCGTCCCTGAAATTATCTAATCGACTGTTACAACGTTCATAAATAGGAAGATGAACCAGAGGACATACAAGCGATATAGCAAAGCCAAGAATTCATCAAGGGGAGAGGGGCGCAATCGCCCTCAATTATCAGTTTACATCCGCTTATAGCCAGCTGAGTGTAAGATTCTGCGCTGTCTGGCGAACATCTCCTTTTCATCCTCTTTACTATCATGATCGAAGCCGAGCACATGCAACATGCCATGCACCATGAGGAAAGCCATCTCACGCTCGATGCCATGTCCGAGTTCGCTGGCCTGCGCTTTGGCCGTATCAATCGATATGATCACCTCGCCGAGTTCGTAGGGAATTTCGTCGGCGGGCGGCTCTTCATCAATGGGAAACGAGAGAACATCCGTCGCTTTATCAAAACCCCGCCAGAGTTTGTTGAGCACCCGAATCTTCCGATCGGAAACGAGCACGAGGCTGAACTGGCCCCGACTTTCAATCTCTCTTACATTTGCCTTGCTTAACCAGTGGCAAGGATTGTCCTTAAGATTTCGACAAATTTGTCCGAACAACTTTTCCGCCATCGATTGAAGCTCGGGAAGGTTGATTTTGTGCCGTCTCTGGCGGTTGCTTATATTGACGTGCTTGTCCATGAAAGCTGGCGATAAACGCACTTCCTTGCTTGCAATGAGGCTGTCATGTTAGCATATGGCCATTGGAAGGCAATTTTGAGATGTCGTAGGCAGAGAGTGTAGCCTACGGCGAATTCTCATTTTAGTCCTTCTGCACCGTTTAAAAAACGGTGCGGAGAAATCACGTGCCGTCAAAAGACAAAACTGAAGCCACCACCGAACGCGCCGCCGGCGCGTTGGTCAGCAACAAGTTTTTGAGCGCCTCTGCCGCAAAACAACTCGATGAAATCATTCAGAGCGTTGTGGCGGAAGCTGGTCTGGTTCTCGTTTCTGCCAGGATCTATCAGCAGGGAAAAAGACGAGTGCTCAGCATCACCATCCACCGAAAAGGCGGCAAAATCAGCCTCGATGATTGCGAAAATGTAAGCCGCAATGTCGAAGCTTTACTGGACGAGCACGCCGGAGAGCCCATCATTACCGGTGCTTATGCGCTGGAGGTTGAAAGTCCCGGCATCGATCGGCCGCTCACGACGGAGCATGAGCTCAGACTTTTTCAGGGCGAGAGCATCGAAGTGAGCGTTCGCAATCCCATTGAGGGGCTGGGCAGCAGCTTCACCGGCCAACTTGCAAGCGTCGAGGAATCAAAGGTAACCATCAAGAATCCCAAGCCGCTCAAGGCATCCAAAAATAAAGAGCAAGCTAACGCGGGCTCAGTGCCAGAGGAGCTAAGCGTCCCGCGCAATTCGATTTCTTCAATAAAACTTTTTGCCGGTATAAGTTTTGGCCAGAGGTAGCCACATGATGGCGACGATTGGCTATGACTGCAATCAGCTCGTTAACCACCAGACAAATGAATAAACAAAACTGAATAGAAAGAGGGAGGAAAACCCGTGATCAAAATTGGCGACAAACTTTTAGAAGCTGCAGAGGAACTGGAGCGCGAGAGAAATATTCCTCAAGAGGAATTCATCTCGTATGTATGCGATGCCATTGTGGCGGCATACAAAAAGAAAGTTCCCGATCACGATGTCGACGGTGTCAGAGCCATCTTCGACACTGAAACCGGTGAAATCGGTATCTTCGCTCCCAAAGAAGTGGTCGAGGAAGTTTCAAACGAATATCATGAAATCGCGCTTCCTGACGCCCAAGATCTGATTCCTGACGTTACGGTCGGCGAAGTTTTGGAAATCGAAGTCACCCCGCAGGACTTTTCCGAGTTCGGACGCATCGCCGCTCAGACAGCCAAACAGCTGATTACGCAACGTTTGCGCGAAGCGGAAAAAGAGCTGATCAAAAAGGAGTTCGATGCGCGCAAAGGCACTTGCACAACCGGTCAAATCGAACGTATCGAAGTGATCAGCAACAACCGCAATAACGTCATCGTCAATCTCGGTCGCGTTGAAGGCTGCATGCCCACTCGCGAACAATTGCCGGGAGAAACGTATCGCGTTGGAAACCGCGTTCGCGTCTATGTTCTTGAATTGAGAGAGTCGGGTCGCGTGCCGCAAATAATCGTTTCGCAAGCACATCCGGAGCTCGTGCGCGAACTCTTCGAACTCTACGTTCCGGAAATCGAAGACGGCACCGTCGAGATCAAATCGATCGCGCGTGAAGCCGGATACCGGACCAAGATAGCCGTGCACTCCGACGACGCCGATGTCGATCCGGTCGGCGCCTGCATCGGCACCCGCGGCGTGCGTATTCAAAACGTCGTCGCCGAGCTGCGCAATGAAAAGATCGACGTGATTCGCTACTCGAGCGATCCTGTCGATTACATATCGAACGCCCTCAGCCCCGCCCGCATCACCACCGTGGCTCTATACGAAGATTCACCCGAGATGGGCGGCAAACGCGCCGAGGTAATCGTTCCCGACGATCAACTCAGTTTGGCCATCGGCAGAGGCGGACAGAACGTCAGACTGGCAGCCAAACTGACCGGCTGGAAAATCGACATCAAGTCGGAAAGTCAGGCGGGAGGATCATTCAGGAACTTGAATCAGACACTGGAAGACCTCAGCTCCGCTACATAGTGGAGGTTGAGCGCATAACGTGAGTAACGTTCCCTCAAGATTATGCGTGGGCTGCCGCCAAATGAGGCCGAGGAGCGAGCTTTTGAGATTGACGGTCGACCATAAGACCGGGGAGGTTATCTTAAATCAAGTTGGCGAAGGGGCTTTCGGTCGTTCTGCCTATCTGTGCTTGTCGGAAGCCTGCTTCCTGAAAGCGCAAAAAGGACGACTGCGGCACGCACTCGAGGGGAGGCGCCGCCGAGCCAAAGAAGCAGTCGCCCCGAAAGCCAGGACAGGAAAGAAGGCTGTTGCCAGGAATGCAAAGACCAAGGTCAACTTGCATTGGCCGCTTGAACCACAACTTATTAAGGTGATAAGCGAACTTTGCGCAGAACGCGGCAAAAACATGCCAAAATACTGAGAGGTAGGTAATGGTGTATATGGAAGATCGAGTTCGAATCTATGAGCTAGCCAGGCAGATGAATATCTCTAACCAAGATATCATCACGGGTTTGCGCGAACTTGGTTATGACGTCAAGAGCCACTCATCAACGATCGATCGCAACGTCGTCGGCAATTTGATTGCTCATCTTGGCAAAAAGAACAGCGAGGCAGCAGCCGCGAAAGAGAAAAAGGCAGCGCCCAAGCCAACCGGCAAACTTCTGCCGCCGCCCCCCGAGAAGAAGCCGGTGGTAAAACCGCGCGTCTTGTCGCGTTACCGCAAGGAAGATCGCATTCCCGACGAGGCCGCTCAAGATGGCGTGCCTGGGGCCGCCGCCGCCCATCATCCCGGTCACATGCCGGGAACGGCCGGTATTGAGCGCTCGCCGCTTTATCCACCATCCGGTCCATCACCCTTGCCGGCATCGCAGATTTCATCGACCCCTCGCCATCCCAGGCCGCACATGGCTCCTACTGATGGTCGCCCCCAACCAGGCGAAATCAAGGAGGAGAAAACCGTCGCGCCTTCGCCTTCGCCAATTGCTGTAAAGACAGGCGAAGCCTCACGCTTGGAAGCACCGCGCACCGAGCAAATGAGAGTCGAGCATGCCAGAGTCTCGCCCGCCGCACCACAGGCGACACCAGCCGTGGAAGAACAAGTGCTCGTTGAAGAGCGCCAGGAAGAGGAGCCGCCCAAAAACAAGACAGGCGATGAATGGTCGGACGAGTCTCGCTTCGCACCTCGCGCCATCCGCAATTTGGACAAACACTTTCAGGATAAACAGCGCAAAGATCAACCGGGCAAACCGAGCAAGAAACATCAGCGCGGCAGAGTAGCAGTCGAGGAAGAAGAAGATTTTACAGAAGAAACAGACCAACCATTGCAAGAACCTGAGGTCGAGGAAGAAGAGTCCGCTCGCACCCAGGAAGGAGACTCACAAGCGACCGAGGAAGAAACTGGCGACGGCTCGCCTGAAGCCTTCAAAGGAGCAGTGAGGCCAATGTCACCATCCGTTCCGATTCGCATCGCGGCTCCATCGATGAGAGCTACACCGCCTCGCCCGCCGAAGGCGCATCGCCACTCGCATGCCACCAGACAGCAGAAAAAGGACGAGGAGAAAACGAAAGCTCCCGCCGAGAGCGGCATTGAAATTCCAAAAGTGGTGACTATTGCTTCCAATCTCACCATTCAGGATCTGGCCGAGCGCATGCACGTGCCCGCTACCGAGATTATCAAGCGCCTCTTTATGAAAGGCGTGATGCGCACAGTCAACCAGATGATTGAAGCTGATCTGGCGCGCGAACTGGCAATCGAGATGGAGTACGACGTCCTGGCCGAGGAAGTGAAGCCGACCGAGGACGTAGTCACACGCGCTGAGCGGCTTGGATTGCTGGATGAGGATGAAGGCAACTTGATCACTCGTCCGCCCGTGGTTACGATCATGGGTCACGTCGATCATGGTAAAACGAGCTTGCTCGATGCCATTCGGCAGACGAAGTTCAAACTCACCGAAGGCGAGGCCGGCGGCATCACGCAAAAGATCGGTGCCTATCACGTCGAGGTCGAGCATGAAGGCGGTTTGCGTCAAATCGTTTTTCTCGATACACCCGGTCACGAAGCATTTACGGCGATGCGCGCCAGAGGCGCCAAGGGAGCCGATGTCGCCATTCTGGTTGTGGCAGCGGACGATGGCGTCATGCCGCAAACGGTTGAGGCGATCGATCACGCCAAGGCAGCCGGCGTGCCCATCCTGGTTGCGGTAAACAAAGTCGATAAGGCTGGTGCCGATCCCGAGCGCGTTCTTTCCCAATTGATGGAGCACGGGTTACTGCCCGATATCTACGGCGGGGATACAGTCACGGTCAACGTTTCAGCCAAGAAGCAAACCGGTCTGGATGAGCTCCTCGAGATGATTATTCTGGTCGCGGACATGCAAGATCTGCGCGCCAATCCCGATCGTCCCGCCCAGGGCGTCATCGTCGAAGCCGAGTTGTCGCGCGGCAAAGGCGCCATCGCAACCGCGCTCGTGCAATCAGGCACGTTACGCGAAGGCGACTACATCGTCGTCGGCAGCATCGGCGGTCGCGTCCGAGCTTTGTTTGATGATTGCGGCAACCGCGTCAAAGCGGCCGGCCCATCAATGCCTGTTGAAGTCCTCGGTCTGGATGAAGTGCCGATGGCAGGCGATGTCTTCGAAGTTGTCGAAGACATTCAAGGCATGAAGTCGATCATCGAAGGCCGTCGCGATGATGCATCGCGCCGCGGTCACCACATCACTCTCGAATCGTTCCACGACATGCTCGAAGCGGGCGAAGTGAAGGAATTGAAAGCGATCATCAAGGCCGACGTTCAGGGTATGGCGGAAGCGATCGCCGACTCGGTGCGCAAGCTCTCGGATGAGTTCGTCAAGATGAGTGTTTTGCGAGCCGCCTCAGGTGAGATATCGGAAAACGACGTCAACCTGGCGGCATCTTCGAACGCAATCATCATCGGCTTCAACGTTCAACCCGATATGAACGCTAGAGCTGTCGCTGATGCAAACGGCGTCGACATCAGAACCTACAACGTCATTTATCAAATCACCGATGACCTGAGCAAAGCCATGCAAGGCTTGCTCGAGCCGATCAAGCAAGAGGTCAAGACCGGCACTGCTGAAATCCGCGCCATATTCAAGGTCGGTAAGGGGCTTGCAATCGCGGGTTGCATGGTGCAGGAGGGCAAAATTCAACGCGGCTCCATCGCTCGTATCGAGCGCACCGGCAAAATCGTGTATGAAGGCAGGATCGACACGCTCAAGCGCTTCAAAGATGACGTCAAGGAAGTGGCTCAAGGCTTTGAGTGCGGCATGAGCTTCGAGAAATTCAGCGACCTCCAGGAAGGCGACAAGATTCATGCCTTCATCATCCAGGAAGTAAAACGAGAGAGATAATCTCGTGATACCGGATCTGGTGGCTGAATAATTTTAGGCGAGGACTGAGATATGGCAACACCCCGATCGCTAAGAGTGGCACAATCGATCAAAAAGGAACTGGCAGAGCTGATCATGCGAGATCTCAAAGACGAGCGGATCGCCGGTCTGGTTTCAATCGTCGATGTGGAATGCTCGTCTGATTGCCGCTCGGCCAGAGTCTTCGTGTCAGTGTTCGGAAATGAGCTCGAACAGGAGAGCACCATGGAAGCACTGCAAGACAACATGGGCATGCTGCGAGGTGAGGTAGGAAGGCGCCTGCGCTTGCGCTTTGCGCCCGAGCTGCACTTCCGCCTCGACAAATCGCTGGAGCGCGGCGCAAAGGTTACCGATCTGCTCGGCAAGATAGCGCGCGGCGAAGTGTAAAAGAAAATCCCGGCTTGACGACTTGAATGTAAGGCTCATCATTTCTTCCATTCAGCAGAGCGAAGCAGATCCTCGAATTTCTTGAGGCACGGCTTAACATCGTCGCTCGAGTCGGCATCGAATCGGATGATTTGCAGATCACTGGAGTTGTTGAGGATATAAGCCGCACCGGAAACGCGGTTAAGCAGAATGCGTCGTGTGCGTCCTTTGCCAATCGGCTCGCATGGACTTGCGACCTGGCTGCAGCACGAAGCGAGCAGCACTCTTTTCGCTTTGATATCGTATGTGGTGAATGTCGTCTTATCGAATGCAAATGTAATATTCGATGCAGACAGATCATTGAGGTCAGTGATTTCCGATCGTGTCGGAGTCGAATCGCCTGTGCGCGATTGCATGAGCTCACGCAGCATGACGACATATCGTTCCGAGATGGTTTTGCTAGGCAAGATCTCGAGCCTGATTAGACAATCCGACCAGGCGTGCCGGCGTTTTATAAAAGACAGTGAATTCTTCGCTCCGTTATCATCTACTTCCCAGGAGACGGGAACGGACAGCCTGCCTATGACACCGAGGTTGACTTCGATTACTCGCGTTTTCTCATCTCCTTCATTAGGTCTTGAAACACTGTCTTGATGCTGTGACTCCTGAGCTGAACAAGTCGATCCAATACAGGCGGAGACGATGCAGAGCGAGGCAAGGCACAGGGAAGCGCCAAGAGAGAGAATCGGTGATAGCACTTTCTCTGCCCGGTGCTTCATGCTCTTATTGGTGAAACGATTGGGTTTGCAAAAATCTCTTGCCTAATGTGAGCCCCAGGGTCTATTGGTGGTCGACGGTGGCGGCCAGGGGCGCTTACTTTCAGCACCCTGGTAAATGCTGCCGCTGTTTTGATAAACGCTGTGCGAATTACTGTAGACGCTGCCGTTAGTCGAACGGCTGGGATATGCACTTTGACTTTGCAGGGGTTGCTGATTGAGGACTCGCAGCTGTTGCGAAACTTGCTTGAACTGAACATCCTGCTGCTGCCGTATCCGGGCAACCATCTCCTGACTCCTTCTCAGCTGCTCCAGCTGAGCGGCTCTATATGATGTGGCGGAGACGTCAGGGTAGGAGGGCACTGAATTCGACACCACAGGCATTCTGGGAGGAGGCGGCGACGATACTACGTTTGGCGAGACATCGGCCGGCAGCGGCACAATCTTGGTCGATGCAGTCGGCGCGCTATTATCGATAAACTCCTTGGCCCGCCGGACGATACCATCGCGAACAGCGAGATCTTCAATCCGGCGCGCGATATTCATGGCGTGCTGAGCTCTCTTCTGAGCGTCCACCGTGTCGTTTCGCTTTGACTGAAGTTCGGCGCTATCCACCCAGGCAGTCGCAATTTTCTCGGCCGGGCGCTTTGTTTTCTCAATCTTCATGTAAGTTTCGATCGCTTGATCGTAATAATCGATCGCCCCGGCGTAGTTGTCCTCACCAATGTTGCGCGCTGACTCGCACAAAATATCTGCGCGCATGAGCGGACCTGTATTCCACTCTTCTGCCAGTTTGCGAAGTTCACTGAGACACTCCTCGGCGTGCACTTTCGATCCTTTTCGGCTGAGTGTTTGCCCGTAGCCAAGCAGGGCATCGAGATACAAGTCGTGATGTCTATCTTTGGCAGCTCGAAGCTCATCCACGGCTTTCGAGAATTGGTCGTTAGCCGTATCATATTTGCCGTCGTTGTAGCTGATCCGCCCCAAGCGAGCGTTGATCCTTCCTAACATAACGGCATCGTTGGGATCTGCGTATTTCAGCGCGTCTTCATATAACAGTTGGGCATCCAACCAGCTCTCGGGGCCTTGCTTGAACTTAGCTTCCGCCTGCGCTAAGACCTGATCCGCTGACTTTTCCTTAGCAGAGTTCGCACTAGAAGCGCCTTTGTTCATCGTGAAGCCTAGCACTACAAGCGGTATCAGTATGACGACCGCCGCAATTAGAATGCCAATGGCAAGCTGGGCAAGCTTCCTGGAGGATGCAGCCGGTGTTATCTCAGTAGACGCTCGGAACGATCCAGTTACCCCCTGAGCTATACCCTGCGAGCCGGTGGACTGAACTCCGGAGCGTTCGATGGAGGAATCGGCGCTGGCATCAGTCTGCCTGCGCAGCCCCTGGCGAAGCATCTCCTGCTGGGCCGCGGTATTGTCATCGATATCGCCTCTATTTTGAGGACTATTGCCGCTCGGGTTTTGCGTATCTGCGGTCTTGCGCCAGTGGCTCGTAGCCTCCTTCCCCTTCTGGACGTTGATCAGCCCTTTCAAACCGTTTTGCGGCACTGCCTGTGGTGCGCCATTCTGCGGCGGCGGCATCGCTGATGGTGCGGCGCCATAATGTTGCTGTGGCATCGCCGATGGTGCGGCGCCATAATGTTGCTGCGGCACCGCTGATGGTGCAGCGCCATACTGCTGCTGCGGCATCGCCGATGGTGTGCCATTCTGCTGCTGCGGCGGCACCGCAGACGGTGTGGCGCCATATTGCTGCTGCGGCAAGGTTGGCGGATTTGGTCCTGAGTACTGACCAATCTTGGGTTGCGCTTGCGCACCGGAGGCAGTCAGCGGGCCAAGCGATTGGAAAGCCGACGAGGTGCGTCCTGCCGCGCTATTGAGAGCGGCAAGCAGCTCACCGACGTTCTGGAATCGATCAGCTTGTTTCTTTTGCAGGCACTTATGAATAATTGCCACAATTGTCGCGTAGTCTGGATTCTCTGCAATGGCAAGCGGCGGAGGCTGATCCTCGACGTGCATGAAGATCGTTGCCAGGGCGTTTTCTCCAATAAAGGGCGGAATCCCCGCCAAACACTCATACATTACGCAGCCCAGCGAATAGATATCCGAGCGGATATCAGTCTTCTTGCCGGTGCATTGCTCCGGGCTCATGTATGGAGGACTTCCGAAAACCGTGCCGGTCGCAGTCAGATGCTGCTGCGTGCGCCCGTCTTCAGCCAGCACCTTAGCGATGCCAAAGTCGAGCAGTTTGACATATTGCTCACCATCTATGGTGTGAATCATTATGTTGCTCGCCTTCAAATCACGGTGAATAATGCCGTTGTTGTGGATATATTGCAGCGCTTTGCAGACTTGAATGAAAATATGGAGGAACTCGGCTTTCTGCAGGGTCATCTGCCGATCGAGCACGCCTTCAAGGCTTTCGCCCTCGATGTATTCCATTACTAGAAACGGTTCTTTCCGTTTGGTAAAACCGTAATCGAAAACAGCAATCAGGTTGGGATGAGATAACCGGCTTCCCGCTTGGGCTTCAATTTCGAATCGTTGCTTGTTCTCCGGATTGTACAGAAGCGTGGAGTGCAAGACTTTTATGGCAACGAACTTATTCAAATTGGTATGGCGAGCCTTGAGCACCATACCCATGCCGCCCTTTCCGAGGATATCGAGAACCTCATATCGCTCGCCAACCAGATCTGGCTCGATCTCCACGATCTCGTCCGGCGCAGGATTACCTCCGCCGGGCACTTGCGAGTTGGACAACCCTCTATTGGTCAAAGCCGCGACCCCTGAGCAACAACAAATCTGCAACCGCACTCCTCATCCATTGTGCCCTTGCATGATCTATTTATGTCGTTTTGATCTCAGTGATCACCATGAGTTTAATCTTTCGGCCCAGGCTCGACCTCAAAATTAAAATTCGTTCATCTTTCCCGAAAGCCGTGTGAGTCCAGCGTTTCCATATTCCAGGCAGAGCCGACCGATGCCATTAGCTGCCCCCACAGGCTGAGCAGGCGGCCTAAGCAGGCGCGACGACGGCTTCCTCGGATCTGATTTCACCGAGTAACTCTTCCCGCAGCTCAATCCGCTCTTTTACATCCAGGTCGTCAGTATAGTGCACTGCGGCGCAGAGCCGGCCTTTGCAGTTGTCCTGGTAGAACCTGAGGTTACTGATGTACTCATCGTTGCTCAAGCATGAATCGAGAGAGGCGCTCTGATCGATCTCGAGCAGCTCGTACTCGCTGTCATCTTCGCAGAGTATGGCAAACAATCCCGGGCGGGCCTCGATCTCAGCCGGCTCGTGGAAAGGCCCTTCGAATTCCAATTTACCGATCAAAAAGGTCATGTTCATGCTGCCCTCGTTAGTTCTAAACAGGCTTGTGCTTATCAATTAACGCGGCGCTCATTAAGAAGGGGTTAAGGCCTGACTGTTCATTGCCGGAATGTCGATCAGCCAGCTCACCATATACGGTACCATCTTCGATGTCAGATCTCCCTGCACTCCCATTTCTCTTCAATTGAGCCGAAGGTATAGTTTAAATCAGATCACCAAGAGGTTAAAATGCCAGGTAAACTTCATGCGTAATCAACCGTAGGAGCGATTGATGAGCAAAATACTGATCGTCGACGATGACGTCAGCCTGGTCGACATGCTGCAAGAGTATCTGGAATCACAGCATCATACGGTCGAAACGACCGATGACGGCAACATTGCATTGGAGATGCTCAAATCTTTCCAATATGATCTCGTGATTCTTGATCTCGGTATCAAGGGACTGAGCGGCGTCGAAGTTTGTCGAGGCTATAGGAGCGCCGGAGGCGCGGCACGCATTTTGATGTTGACCGGCAGGCGCACAATCGATCAAAAAGAAGAAGGGTTCAATGCCGGGGCGGATGACTACATCACCAAGCCATTCGACATAAGAGAAATCGGTGCACGCGTGCGCGCGCTCATGCGGCGCCGCGTCGATCTGGTCGAAGACGTCTTGAGCTTCGGAAAAATTACACTCGATCCGAACACTCATAGCGTGACCAGTGGTGGGAGCATCGTGCATCTGGCTCCTAAAGAGTTTGCACTGCTCGAGTTTTTCATGAGACATCCCGGTGAGGTCTTCAACACGGATACTCTGCTCAACCGTGTCTGGCACTCGGAGACGGACGCTTCGCCCGACACGGTCAAGACGTGCGTATATCGGTTAAGAACGAAGCTAAAACTAGGTGATGATCCACCAACGATTAAAAACATCCACGGCATCGGATACAAATTCTTCACCGCAGGCGATGGCAGCATCTAGCTCCCCAGAAGATAAGATCTCCGCGCCAATCAAGATTGAAACCTGGCACTCTGATTGCACACGCATGATGCCAGCAGACCTACCGAAGCGTTTTCCAGGGCTTTTTTAGTGCTGTGACACATCGGTTACTTTTGGCGATTATGATTTTTGCAAGAACACGGGAGAGCCAATCCCAACCGAGTTACAGCAGCAGCAAACTTTCTCGATGTTCTTCCGCCGAATCAGTTGCCGATCACCACTTGCATCGGCGACCGATCACGCACAACCTGGTTGTTCATCACCGGCTCGAGTGGTGGCTTTGGAGCCGGTGTTGAACCAACCGATCATGAAAAAACAGACAAGTTTTTTAAGAGGGTCCAGAAGGGGACATGTGGGGACATGGAGCATGAGCGAGGGCCCGGTTGGTGAGGCGGTTCTGCTTCAGTCGATGAGGATAGATGCCACGTATGAACAATCTGAGCCAAGATACCATACGCAGAGGCGAAGTAAACTTCATCGACGCAAGCAGAACCGCTCGCACCAGCTTTAGTACCAACCCAAAGATGATTCCAATCGTTTATCAGATTTGCCGCCGGCCTGGCTCTCTGGTTTGCAGCCAGTCCGAAAATCGACCGCCGCACACACCCGGGCCGCATATGTGCGATACTAGATCTGCACTCTAGAGAGCACATATGCGGTCGCGGTCGACCATTCGAAAGAAAGCTTTATTGTTTGTAGCCACAGTTCTGGTTTGCGAGCTCGTGTTCGTGGGAACTCTGGCAAGTACTCTGGCCGGCGCCCAGAAGGAAGCGCAAAAGTATCGCCATGCCAGAGACGTGATCTCGATTCTCGACAGGCTCGCACAGCGCATCCAGCACTCCGCCGCCATTATGTTGACCATGGTTGATGCCAGCTATGAGCAGCAGGTCAATGATCCATTGCTGGCGCAGTATCAGGAAGAACGCGCTGCTATACCTAAGGATTTCCGCGCCTTGCATGCTCTTGTCGAATCCGATCCTTTTGAAGAATCGAAAGTGAAAGAGCTCGAGACCATCTGCAGCTCAGGACTGGCTCTCATTGAGAAATGCCGCCACGATCTACCGGGTGCGCCGGCACCGAATCTGGTTTATCAATACAAACTCGTGCTCGGCGAAAAGGCGCGCGAATTCGCCGGGAAATCCGACGAGATCATCGATTCGTACACGAAGATTCAAGAGAATATCGCCAAAGAGCAACAGAAATCAGATGAGTTCATTTATACTTGCCTGTGCGCAGGCGTAATGTTCAACATCATTGGTGCGATCGGCTGCGTCGCGTTCTTCACGACAAGCATCACGAGCAGGCTGGAGCTCCTGGCACGCAACAGCATCAATCTGGCTGCCGGAAAACCGCTTGAGCCCGAGCTGCAAGGAGACGATGAAATCGCTCTTGTCGATCGCGCCTTCCATGAAATGGCGGAAGCGCTGCAAGAATCTTCGCGCAAGGAAAGAGTCGTGGTTGAAAACGCCAGCGATCTGATCTGCTCGATTAATGCAAGCGAGCAATTCTCAGCGCTCAATCCCGCTGTTACTCAAATCTTGGGATACTCTCAGGAGGAGTTGCTGGGATCGAGATACATCAATGTAATTGCAGTAGATGAAAGGGAGAAAACGGCGCAGGCGCTCAAAAGAGCTAAAGACGCCGGCGCAAATGATGTCGAGACAAAAATGATTTGCAAGAACGGCAACCAGATCGATGCTTCCTGGTCCATTCAGTGGTCGGCAATGGAAAGCTCATACTTCTGTGTTGTGCACGATATCACCGCGCGCAAGCAAGTCGAGCGAATGAAGCAGGAATTCGTCGATATGGTCAGCCACGATTTGCGGACGCCGCTGATGGCCACTGAAGGTTTCCTCGACCTTTTGACAGACGGCTTTTACGGTGAGCTGCCGGATAAACTCGTGAGACGAACTACATTCATAAAAGCGGATGTGAGCAGACTGATCAACCTGGTGAACAGTCTGCTTGATCTGGAGAAAATGGAGGCCGGCAAACTCCAGAGCATCAAGGAGAAGATCGAAGTCTCATCTCTGATTGAACGCGCTTTGAGTTCTATAAAAGTAATTGCGGACAAGCGCAACATCACTCTCAAGACTGATACCAAATGCGCCACCATCTATGCAGACGCCGATCAGATCGTTCAGGTGCTGGTGAATTTACTGGCCAATGCCGTTAAATTCTCGCCGCCTGACAGCAGCATAACCATCCGCGGTATCGAAACGCTCAGTCATTTTGAGTTCTATATCAAGGACGAAGGCAGGGGAATTCCAAAAGATAAACTAGATAAGATCTTCAACCGCTTCGAGCAGGTGAGTATCTCAGATGCCAGAGACAAAAAGGGGACAGGGCTGGGTCTGGCCATCTGCAAAGCAATTGTGGACGCCCATGGGGGCGAAATAGGCGTGGTGAGCGAAGAAGGAAAGGGCAGCACGTTCTTTTTCAAAATCCCGCTGCTCGAAGAGCCGAACGACTTGAGCGAGGAGACTTTGCAAGCCGCCGACCTGAGGACGGATGATTCGATCTTAAAGTCTTCTTAACCCGTCTCGACGAAAATAGAAGCGTGTGGATAGGTAACTGAAGATGACTCGAAAGAAGGCGCCACAAGCCTGTCTGCGAGTCGCAACGAGCTTTAAAAAAATAGAGCAGGTGATGTTCGCCTCCTGATGTGATACCACATTCGGAGCCAAGTTTTATAACGCCCATAGGTCTATTAAGAGGTTGCAGGACGAACAGTGCAATCTCGTTTGTTTTGATTCGCTTGAGGTCAAGATCATGAGTGGATCAGTTGATAAGACAGAATTACCTTGTATCGATTTAGTGACGATGGAATTAGCGCACCTGCGCTTCGAAAACGAACGCCTGACGGACGAGCTGCAATGCGCCCGCATGTATCCAACCCTCGACGATTCCACCGATCGCATCAATGTCAGTCATGAGCTGTGGTTGCGCCAACAACAGGAGCTCATGCACTTGCATACATACAAGACTCGCTACTACGCTCTGGCGATTCTTCTGCTTCTTTTGCTCACCAAGGTTTGTTTGTTTTGCCGCTGATGGGAATGCGCATCTGCTCGACTGCGGAATCTCGCTGTCGCCTGTAAGGCTATAATCCTCGGTCGATTCTTCCGCCTCAGGAAGCGGCGCTTGCAAGTCGTAAGATGACATCGGTGGCAGAAGCCGAAGCCGGGAGTTCGTTGAAGCGCCGGCCGCTCTCGTTCCAAACAATCAGGTTGCCGTCCATCGTGACGTAATGAGATTTGCCGTTACGAACGACCACGTCACCCGGGCGCAAATTAGCGCCAGGATTTTCACTATCAACGGTGTAACGACCGCTGTTGAGAAGAATTTCTACAGTCTTGCCCATGCATTCCCGACCTTTTAGTAAGCAAATAACAGCTCATGCATTGTCGAGATTGTAAAGAGGAAGTGTGACCTTTTTGTCTATTTTGGGGTGGCCCAGCTTAATCTGCTGAATCTAAACCGTCGAAGCCAGATTGGCGACTGAGCTGCGCGACTCAGTTGCGACCTTCGCAAATCGTCATTGGTCCGTATCTCCTGGAGATCGTGCATCTCGACGCATTTGTCGCCAGAGATAAATTTTTCGGTGTTCGAAGCGCAATTCTTAAGTAAACGGGCAGCAAAAATTAACGGGCGTCTGCTCTCAAGCAAGTATCAGAGAGGATTTCAGTGAATTTTGCTCCGGTGAGCTTAACGTCCGAATAAATGAGGAACAAGAAAAAGTATTGAAGTTTCGCCGGCCGAAATAACTAAATTTTGATCTTGGAAGCCTGTCTTTGTCACAACCGATCCAAGCGAGGGATATCGTATGCTGCAAAAAACTCTAGATGTGGTCTCCGCCAAAGAACGAGCCCAAAAAAAACTGCTGCAGTTGCAAGGCGTACATGCTGTCGGAATCGGAAATAAGATGATTGCAGGCGAATATTCCGGCATCGTTGCTATCATCGTGAGCGTAGACAAAAAGATTGAAGCGAAACTGCTTGATTCCGATCAATTAATTCCTCCTGAGATTGACGGGTTTCTTACCGATGTAATTGCCAGACCCCGCCGAGGAGCGGTCAGCGACATTTTTGCCTTCGAATTGGGTGGCGAGCGAGTAAAGCAGGAGTGCAGAGTCTACTCACCGCTTGTTGGAGGATGCCGCATTGTCTCCGCGCTCCCCAACGGAAAATTTGACGGTGGAACCCTGGGTGTTGTCGTGATGAGCCGCAATAACAAGCCGGCGATCTTGAGTAATAGACACGTTTTATGCGGTGTAGAAAATCCTGTGACAGGCGGGCGCGTGCATCAGCCCGGAAATAACCCCAAGATTGCATCCACGCAGGAATATCCGGTTGCCACCGTAACCGAGTTCTCTTCAGGGTATGACGCCGCCGTTGCCGAACTCGACGCCGGCATCAGTTGGACGAACTTCGTTCTGGACATCGGGCCGATTCAAGGCACTTATGATGTCCAACCTGCGGACATTCCTTATCGCGTCCGCAAAAGAGGCGCCATGACCGGAGTGAGTGATCTTGTAGTTACCGAGTTGAACGTCTCCGGTGTTGATTGCAATAACACGCCGTATACAGTAAACATGCAGGTAAAGGGGCCGACGGGCTCGTATGCTCAAGGAGATTCCGGTTCGGTTCTTGTGGACGATCAATATCGAATAGTCGGCCTTCTGTATCAATTTTGGCCGCAACTCGATTTTGCTGAAGCCGAACCTATTGACAAGGTCATCTCGGCTTTAGGCGTTACAATCATAACCAACAATTCGCCCACACTATATATGGTGCACCGCGGGCGGAATGATTGGCGCTGTCACGAGACTGAAAACACGAACGATCGCTGGAATGGAGACGCACTGATCCATCCGTGGGATGCTTACGGCCTTGCCAACGCTCCCGGCCTTTGTATGTATCAAACGGAGCTGTTTAACATGCGCGAAGCCAGCGTCGGCAATCACGATACCTGGTGCGCGCGATTCGATGGTGCGTGGCACGACGATGCAAGACTGGCGCCGACAAAAGATCCGAGCAATTTTTACGGAACCACGGGGGCGCCCGGAATGGCAGTTTACAATGGACGGCTATATTGCGTGCATTTAGATTCGAGGATTACAACCGCTCATAAACTCTGGTGTTTCACCTATGATGGTCTCTCATATTCTGACGACGTCCTGCTCGCTCCAACAGGCGATCCAGGTAATAAATACCTGGCAAGTCATCCACCGTCTTTAGTGGTTTTTGGTGGCAAGCTCTGGTGCTTCTATGCCTATGATTATCGAATGTATTGTTTCACCTATGATAGCAACACAAACAACTGGTCGCAGTCCAGCAAGCTTGCGCCTACTAGCGATCCCGGCAACTATTACGGTTCTAATGCCACACCAGCCGTGGTATCATATCGCAATAAACTTCACTGCATCCATTTAGGCAGCGATTTCAACCAGTCTGATGATCTCTGGCATTTTACATACGATGGCTCGAACTGGTCGGCTGACGAAAAGATTGCTCCCACCTCTGATCCCAAGAACTTTAGCAGAGGCTCTTATGGACCGGCTGCAATTGTGAAAGATGGAAAGATCTATTGTTATCACGAAGGCAGCAATCAAAGCGGTGATATATGGTATTTTTCTTATGACGGCACTACCTGGTCGTCGGATATACAAATGCCACCGGCTGATTATGGTACTACCTTCGGGCCAAGTGTAGCTTTTCGCCCGCAATTCGATGCTTCCTTTAATGGCGGACACAATATCAACTCGACGGACAAGACTCGCTCGAGAATTGCCGCATGCTCCGACAACAGCAAGTTGTACCTTTTCTGGAAATCGGAGGACGACTCGGATACGATCATCTTTAGTGTCTCAAGTGATGGCAGTTCCTGGCCGGCAGGCAAAAGGATCAATGACCATGACAAAACAGTTGATTCACCAGCCGCTTGTTTCTTCAACAATCAACCGTATGTATTTTGGAGAGCACACGACGACTCGGGAAGGCTCTTTTTCAGCACCTCCACCGATGGCGGTGCGACCTGGTCTGGAGGTGCACCAATCAATGATGTTGATTCATCCTCAACAACTCCGGTAGCTTGCACTTTCAAAAATCGCCTCTATCTCTTCTTCAAGGCACGCTGGTCAAACGACATACTGGGTGCATATTCGACAGACGGCAAGACATGGCAGAAGTCCTTCAAGGTCAGTGGAGCCGATTCAACCTGGAGTGGACCCGGGGCATGCGTATTCAATAATTTGTTTGACAACAGAATTCTTGTTTTTTGGAAGGCGGCTGATGACTCGAATAAGCTCCATGTCATTTCGTCAAACGACGGCGAGTACTGGGGTGCATCAAACAGTATAAACGACTACGATAAAACGTCCGATTCTCCGTCAGCTTGCGCCAGAAATGGGAAGTTATTTCTCTTCTGGCGACCACCCGATTCAACCGGAACAATGTATTTCAGCTCCAAAGACAATACCGGCACCAAGGATTGGAATCAAGGCAGGTTGATCGATCCAAGTCAAGCGTCGCCGTTTTCTCCGACAGCCTGCGTGCATAATGGACGGGTTTACTTGTTCTATAAATCCAATACAGATAATTCAATCTTTTACACGAAAGAGGTCAAGATATAAGAAGTCTTGCTTGAGAAAATCTGATTGCGACGATTCGGATGCCTGCGACAGGCTGGAAGAGGGCGGTTTTGCGACTCAGCGGCGGGACTCAGTTGCGGTTCTGCGACTGCTCTAAAGACTCTAGCTTGGACCAGGTGTTCGAGTAGAGCGGGCGCAGGCTGTTCAATGCCGCTGCCATAGCGGCGCCATTGTTGAGTATGGTAGCTCCGGCAGGACCAAGGGTTCCGAATGCGGCCATGGCTAATCCGGCACCGTTCGGCAGCACCGCCAGTGCCAGGTTCTGCTTGACCAGGCCCATAGCGCTGCGAGCGATGGACACCGCTTCCGGCAAACGCTCCAGGTTGTCGTCGGTGAGAACCACGTCTGCTGTATGGCGAGCCGCATCGGTGGCTCCGTTCAACGATATCGCCACATCAGCGAAAGCGAGAGCGGGCGAGTCGTTTATGCCGTCGCCAATGACAGCAACGGTGTGCCCTTCCGACTTGAGCCGTTTCACCAGATCAGCTTTCTCCTGCGGGAATGCGCGTGCCACCACTTTTGTGATGCCGCACGATTTAGCAATTCTCTCGGCGGCCTCTTGCGTGTCGCCCGTGGCCATGATCAGTTCTCTAATGCCTAATCTCTTAAGCTGTTTCATCGCCTTTTTCACTTCCGGCCGCAAGTGGTCGCGATAACGGATCAATCCGGCAACTTTACCGTCGATTGCAACGTATGAAATCGACTCACCAAGTGTGGTGGCTTTAAATGCGGAGTCGCGGGCTTCGTCGATCACGATACCCTCAGCTTCCATCATGCTCTTGCTGCCGACGATGACCGTATGTTTGCCAACCAGAGCTTTGGCGCCCATGCCGCGGCTGAATTGTGAATCGGCTCTCTCATCGATCGAGAGTCCGCGCTCGACGGCGCACTTCACAATTGCTCGCGCCGCAGGATGGTGCAACCGCATTTCAACCGATGCAGCCAGAGCCAGAACTTCATCCTCACTGTGGCCGTTGAAGCGGCTCACTTCTTCTACCTTAGGTTCTCCTGAGGTCAGCGTTCCCGTCTTGTCGAAAACAATGGCTGTGACAGAAGCCAATTGCTCGAGGGCCGAACCGCTCTTGATCAAAATACCACGGCGACCAGCGCGATGCATGGATGCAAGAATCGCTGTCGGCGCTGCAATCCGCAAGCCGGTGCAGAAGTCGAGAATGAGCATGCTCATCAACCTGCCGACATCACGGGTGATGGCAAAGCACAAACCGGCAGCAAGAAATATGGGGACAACAACCTTATCGGCCAAGTTGCCGGCGTAGTTATTGATGCGTGTTTCATGAATAGGTGCGCTGTTCACACACTGGAGAACCAGACCGGCTCTCGTCTGGCTGCCTGATGCCTGACATCGAACGTTGATTTTGCCTTCGACTAATGAAGTGGATGCATAAACAATATCGCCGACTTTTACTTCGCGCGGCATGGACTCACCGGTCAGGCTGGATTCGTCTACACCTGCTTGGCCGCTGATCACTTCACCATCGACAGGAATCATATCTCCTGGATAAACCACCACGACATCATTTGGTTTGACTTCATCGGCAGCAACGCAAATTCGTTTCTTACCGCGGATCAGCCAGGCGGAGCGCACGCTTAATCCAAGCAAGTCGGAAACAATCTTTTCGCAGCGACGAGCAGTTCGCTCGCGGATAAACTCGGCTGAGGAGATGAGAGCCATCATGAAACCAGCTTCGATGATCTTTCCGTTTGCAAGCATGAGCGATGCCGCCACGCCATCCAGGGCATCCATTCCTATCTTTCGCTCCTGGCTCAAAACTCTCAATGCTCTGGAGGCAATCGGCGTTATTGATGCGGCGAGGAGAATCTTCGTCACGACCATTGGCAAACCAAGAAATCCTGAGGCAAACGCCGCCAGGCTCAAGCCGACCTGAACACTGACGGGCAAGAGATGATCCACCAGGTTGGTCAATCCCCGAATGAAAGCAGTCGGGAATGGCACTTTGTACTCTTTCAGCTCGCATGGAAGCGCCATTTCCGCAGGCGCGACGATCTGACTGTTGTCACCATATGCGAGGTCATTCAGGCGCGAGATCAATTCCGACTCGCTAATGGCTGTAACGTCGTAAGATATGGTGGCACTGGCGCACCAGCGGTTGATCAAGACTGAGCCGATTCCGTTTATCGCGGTCAATCCGGACAATGCTGCCCCGGCTCGATCGGAATCATTGCAGAGGTTGAAAACTTTTATCCGCAAACGCCCCGGCAGCCTGTGCCGCACCTGATACCGTATATGGTGAAGAGTTCTCTCGTCGCTGCTTTCAGCTTCAGCAATAGAGTCGTTTCTCAGGATGACTGGAACATTCTCACAATCACTACTCACCAGCTCTTTCAGGTTGGTGGATTGCTGAGACATTCTGAGGGCGTTCATTTATTTTTTACTCCTTAACTTGACCGTTGACTTGGTCTGTTTATTCGAACAAAAGCAATACGCTCGGACAACGAGCGAGAAACAAAAAATCCAATCCACCCAGGTTGAAGCACAAAGCCACAACCAGCAGATTGGACGTCAGGTTTTTAAGGCTGGGCAAAAGTGACGACGACGCCCGAGATCAACTCATATTCAACGCTTCGAGCATCGCTCTCGTTTGAATTCATCTCAGTTTGCACAGTCATACAAATCACAGTTTCTTTATTTTGGTCCGGCATCATGGGTAAATGAGACACCGGCACGGGCCTAATTGTTCCATCATAGATCCGAGTGGCATGGCAGCATCCCGGCAGCTTAAATTTCTTAATCGTTGTGGAATAATATGATGTTCGCCACATTGTCTCATTGGCATGTCAAAACCGGAATCCCACGACAGAACCGTGATTTCCCGCACATGCCTTGCTTGCGGCGAGCAATGCTATGACGCAAAAACTTGCCCTAAGTGCGGAAACGCCATCTCTGCCACCGCCGCCGACCGCGAGCTGGAGATAGGCTCGACGTTTGCCGGTCGTTTTCAAATAATTTCGCGCGTCGGTGAAGGCGGAATGGGCGTGGTTTACAAAGCTCGCCAGGTTTTCCTAGATCAACTCGTGGCGGTGAAACTTCTCAACGCCAGCCACGGTGCCAACCCACAAACCGCGCTGCGCTTTCAGCAAGAAGGTCGTGCCGCCAGCGCTCTCAATCACCCCAACCTTGCAAAGGTCCATGATTTCGGGATCTCGGACAAAGGACAGCCGTATCTGGTGATGGATTTTATCGAGGGGAAGAGCCTCCAGGACATTCTGCAGGAGGAGGGCACTCTTACCGTCGATCGTTGTTTGAGCATTTTCGTGCCTGTTTGCAGCGCGCTCAACCACGCGCACGAAAACAAAATCATCCATCGCGACATTAAACCGAGCAACATCATGGTCTATAAAGGACCAGACGGCAGGGAAACCGTTAAGCTCGTCGACTTCGGCATTGCAAAGATTCTCAGTCCGGACGATGGTGACCCTGGCCGGCAAAGCCTGACGGCGACGGGGGAGGTTTTCGGCAGTCCTTATTATATGAGTCCCGAGCAGTGTCTCGGGCGCCCGCTGGATGCGCGCTCCGACATTTATGCGCTGGGATGCGTTATGTACCAAGCTTTGACGGGCGTGCTTCCGCATGCAGGGAAAAGCCCGTTCGAGACCATGGAAAAGCACATCAGCGGATCGCTGCAACCGCTCTATTCAGTTAATCCGGATCTGCTGGTGCCAGACGCTCTGGAAAAAACGATAATGATGTCGCTGCAGCGAAATCCTGAAGAGCGCTTTCAATCGATGAGCGAAGTGCGCGAGGCTCTCGAATCGATCACGGCAAGTCATATGCAGAAAACATCCAAGCCGATATCGAAGAAGCTGAAGGTGTTTCGCAATCGCTCCAAAAAGGTTCTCCTGAGGCGCAGCACTTTCGCAGTCGCGGTTGTGTTGGCAATCCTCGGCGGGCTCGCCATACTCTTCTGGGCATTTCATGAACGCACCCAACACATCGTCCTGCTCGAGGGCATCGCCCCTGGTGACGAAGCGCTACTGACACACAACTATAAAGAAGCGCTCGTTCATTACAACAATGGTCTGGCAGTTGCAGAGCAGTACCAATTTTTCATGGGCGAGGACACGACGGCGATGGTGCTCGATCGCCTCGGACTCTATTATCAAGAACGGCACATGTATAAAGAGTCTGCCGACGCTTTTCAAAGAGCGCTCGACATGCGGCTGAACGCTGAGACGCGGCTCGCCTTCAAACCTGATATGCAAACGATAGCCGTGAATCACGACAATCTAGCTTATCAATTGACGGAATTGCAAAAATTCGAGGCGGCGGAAAAACACTTCCAGGCAGCAAATGATATATTCGAAACGCTTCAGAGGCAGCAACACGCAAACCCTGAGCGGTTCGCGAATGTATTGCATCACTATTCAATTTTGCTGGGGCGCAAGGGAGATATGAACAGAGCAGCGGAGTTGGAAGCGCATTCACAACAGCTTGCGGCTCAGTAGGTTAGGATAAACGGGGGATCCGGTCCATGATCACTTTCGAACGAGTACGTGAAGCCGAGTTGATGGATGATCCGGACATCGCTGAAGAGAGCCATATCGAGGCACTCGATGATCTGGCGAACGTCAACAGACTGAGTCGGGTTTCGCGACGACTGTGGCGACCGATCTATAAGCTTTACCAGGACCAGAAAGAAAGACCATTGCGAGTTTTGGATCTTGCCACCGGAAGTGGTGACAATCCAATAGCGCTCTGCAATCTTGCCAAACAAAAGGGAGCGAACATAAAATTTGACGGCTGCGATTTGAGCGAACGTTGCGTCAACTACGCTCGCCAGTGCGCGGACAAGCAGTCCGCCGACGTTAGCTTCTTTAAGCTGAATGTTGTGAATGAATCGCTTCCGGATGGTTACGACGTGATCATGACTTCGCAGTTCATGCATCATATCGATCCGCCTGAAATCATCGCCCTTCTCAGCAAGATGAGGGCCTCATCTACAAAGCTCCTGATCGTAAATGATTTGCTGCGCAGCTATGTCGGTTTAGCAATGGTCTTTCTTGGAACCCGCTTGCTGAGCGACAGCAACGTAATCCATTTTGACGGACCAGCATCCATTCGCGCCGCCTTTACGATCTTGGAGTGGCGACAAATGGCACAGGAAGCCGGGATAACCGATTACCAGATCCGGACGTGTTTTCCCTGCCACATGATGCTGACAGCGCCTACAGATATTCATTGCTAACACAACTTCAATCTGGACTTGCTAGCACAACGTTCAGTCTGGACTTATAAGTCACTTTTGGTGCAGAAAAGTGCCATATAAGTCCATTTTGTGGCAAAAATTCGCCGCGTTACAAAGAGATAAAGTGTCATGCAAGTCCCTTTTGTACCGAAAAAGGGACTTGCGCGTCTTGCGCTGCCTCCTTCGACTTCTAAGAAAAATATTGAAACCTGACAGCCTGAAGAGCTAAGCACAACTCGCAGTCGTGAAATTCTTGCTCATTCAAAGCTGCTGAACAATTGCGCCAGAGCATCTGGACTTCTGGGCGGTGAACCCTTGAAGAGCACATTATTATTTGCATCCAGTAAGACCAGACAGGGA
>JAJPJO010000499.1 GCA_021324135.1 Pseudomonadota bacterium | reverse complement strand
TTCATGCTCTAACCTCGCCTATTGTCGGTCCGAGAGATGTACATATTATCGCTTCCGTGGATAACAACACACCCCTTCAGAACCTTTTGCAAGTCAATCTGCGGAACTAATGTGGACATTATCAATCCAAAATTGTTGATATCGCATGCATTATCGAGAGAGCGTTTAATTCTCTCTCTGACTTCTCGAAACCCACCTTGATTATGCGATAGTTAGGATTTGGATTCAAGAAGTATTTTTGAGAAGCCGGAACGCGCTATTTCATGTAGCGTGAAAATTGTAGCGCCAGGCTTCTAAAAAATGCTCGTTTCTGAGAATGAGAATCTATGCCTAAAATCAGCGACACAGCCTATCCGCGTCTCAAGCCAAACCCGACTCAGAAGGAACTCGAGCAGATATTTACTCCTACGCCCGACGAGAAACGGCTCGCTTGGCAGAAAACCTCTTCCGAAATTCAGATGTTGCGAGTTTTAGTTTGGCTCAAAGTCTTTCAGAGGCTCGGATATTTTCCTTCACACGATGAGATTCCATCGAGGGTTACAGAACACATTGCCTCTTCTGTGGGGGCTGAGCCTGTTCCTGATGCACTGGCGAGTTACGATTTCAGCAGGCTTAAGTGGGTGCATCAGTCACTTGTCCGCGAGTATCTGGCAGTCAGCGCATTTGACAGAGGTGCCCGGAAAATCACAGTCGGTGCCTGCATAGAAGCAGCAACGACCAGAGACGATCTCGTCGATATCATCAATGTGTCGATTGAGGAACTTGTTAGACAACGCTATGAGCTTCCAGCCTATGACACTCTTGTCAGAATCGCGCGAGCCGCGCGATCACGAATCAACACAGGCTATCATCAACAAGTCTATGCACAGCTGTCTACCAAAACGAGAGAGGGGTTGAAAGTTCTTTTTGAGCCGTCGGGCAAGCACTCCAAGTCAGCCTGGGACAATCTAAAGAAAGAACCAAACAAGCCAACGGTCAGAAACCTGCAAGAATTCTTGAACCATCTGGACGTACTATTAAAGCACGACCTGCGCGCCGAGGCATTCAGTGGAATAGCCGATGTTAAAGTAAATCAGTTCGCAGCGGAAGCGCGATCTCTGGATGTCGCCTCGATGCGAGATTTCGCTGAACCAAAGAGATTGACGCTAGCAGCGGCACTCGTGCTGGTGCAAGTAGGCCGAGCGTACGATGACGTGGCAGATATGTTTATCCGTCTCGTTCAAAGAATGCACTCCAAAGCAAAAGAGGCGTTGAATCAGTACCGAATTGATAAAGCGGCTGAAACTGACGCCTTGATTGCGACACTGCATGAAGTATCACTCGCTTATAAATCGGACGGCAATGATACGGACCGGTTGAATGCGATCGAAGAAGCGTTTCAAAACCAGGTAGATTCGGTTATCGAGCGCTGCGAAAAACATGCGGTTCTTGCCGGCAACAACTACTTACCGCTGCTTCCTAAGTTTTACAAGGGCCAAAGACCAGTCTTGCTGAGCTTTCTTGAAAATGTCCAGCTTGCTTCAACATCTCAAGACCAATCACTGTTGACTGCGGTCAAGTTTGTTCTCAGCCAAAGATCCAGCCGCAGTGAGTGGCTTGCTGCGCCGCCTGATTTGGATTTATCCTTCGTTTCTGACAAATGGATGCCGCTGATTACAGGTAACAAGAACCCGGAAATGTTGTTCGATAAAGTCCATCGGCGGAATCTTGAACTCTGCGTCTTTAGCGAAGTCATGAATGAGCTGAAATCTGGTGACTTGTGCATTCCGCTCGGCGATAAGTATCGCGACTACAGAGATCAGTTGATTTCCTGGTATGAATACGAACGCGATATCTGGCTGTATGGCCAGCAGTCAGGAATTCGAACAAATCCGAAACTCTTTGTTGCTGCTCTTCGAAATGAATTGGAGAAGGCTGCCGTAAAGGCAGACAATGGGTTTCCTTCGAACGAGTTTCTTAGTATCGAAAATGGTGAACCCGTATTGAAGAGGCTAACAGCGAATCCTAGACCTCCTGGTTTGGACACATTTGAAGGCATCCTCAAGCAGTACATGAAAGAGAATGATGTCTTAAACATCCTTTGGCAAACCGAGCAGTGGCTGAATTGGACAAAACACTTCGGACCGATTTCCGGGCTCGATGCCAAAATCGAAAACGCTGCCGAGAAATACGTCATAACTACATTTTGCTACGGATGTAATCTCGGTCCAACGCAAACAGCTCGTTCAGTCAAAGTAGCCGACAGGCGCCAGATCTCCTTTATCAATCAACGACACATCACAGAGCAAAAATTGAATGAGGCAATTGTGGCGGTCATTAATGCCTATCGTGATTTCCCTCTTCAAAAGCTCTGGGGATTAGGCAAGACCGGATCAGCGGATGGCACCAAGTGGGATCTCTATCCACAAAATCTGATGTCCGAATATCACATTAGGTATGGTGGCTATGGTGGCATCGGCTATTATTTGATCGCCGACAGCTACATTGCGTTGTTTTCACGATTCACCACATGCGGTGCCTGGGAAGGCCATTATATTCTGGACTTCATCTCGGAAAATGATTCGGAGGTCCAACCTGAAACTATTCACTCGGACACCCAGGGGCAGAGTGCGCCTATCTTTGGCTTGGCTCATTTGCTCGGCATTCAACTTATGCCTAGAATCCGCAATTGGAAAGATCTGCATTTTTATAAACCGGATCGTGACGTTTTATATAATCACATTGATTCACTATTTGCTTCCGAACAGATCGATTGGAAGTTAATCGAAAACATGTTGCCGGATATGTTGCGGGTCGCATTGTCTGTAAAAGCCGGTAAGATAACACCTTCGACCATCCTTAGAAGACTTAACACGTACAGCCGGAAAAACAAACTGTACTTTGCGTTCCGCGAACTAGGGCGTGTGATCCGAACCAAGTTTCTGCTGGAATACATCTCTGACATCGACGTCCGCCGTATGATTTCCGTCGCCACCAACAAGAGCGAACGGTTCAATCAATTCGCCGATTATCTGTTGTTCGGTGGCAAAGGTGTTATCGCAGAGAACGTCAGAGATGAACAGCGAAAAGTCATCAAGTATAATCACCTCATAGCAAACCTGGTTATTCTGCACACACTAGTGACGATGAGCGAGGCTTTGCAGGCAATGGCTGAGGATGGACACGGAATTGATCGGAAAATCGTCGCTTGCCTCAGTCCATATCAGACAGAGTACATCAATCGGTTCGGACAATACAAACTCAGAAAAGAAAAATCACTCAGTACGCTCGATCCAGCGCTAAACATCACGCTCTTTGATGACCTGATGGTACCACTGCAGATCTGAACCGCGCAAAACAGGATGGATGCTGGTTTATATACAGCACTATCGGCAGTCAAGGGATAATCGAAATGAAAGCCCTGTATTTATAAAGGTTTCCAGTGGTTGCCAGGAAGCCATTGCATTTTTTACCAGGATCCTTACCGTCGGTCCGTATTCGCATTCGTTGATCGAGTGCGTGCTTAAACAGGTCATGGCTCTTCTCGACTGAACCGTTTTCGTTTGATCTGAGAGGATTGTTTGCGCTTGGCACAACGTTAAAGTGCGAGAGAAAATCTTTCCATCGAACTTGAAATGTATGATGCTCTCCGATTGGCACAGCGGCAGCTAGGTTGTCGGTTCGATGTTCAGGTGCAACCGCGCCGAGCTCTCGAACAGCCCGTCCATAGCCGCTGGTCAGCGTTTCAAAACTCTCAGAGAAGCATATCCAGACATACTCCCAACGGGAGTATGGCAACATGAAGTGATAGAGCATGTGTGGAAATGGCTCGCCAGCGATGGTTACCTCCAGCTTGTCGCAGTGCGTGTAATCGCTCTGGCTCTGTCTTGCCGGCAAGATTGTCTGCGCAAACATAACCTCGTTTCGTTCTGGTCCTTCGAGCACACGCCAATCGTGAACGCGCCGCCTCAGAGTTCGAACCTGCCCAGGCTGAAACCTCCCTGGATAGGTAGCAAGCAGCCAATCCATAAGAGTTTTTGCTTCCAGTCCCTGGTCCCGCTCAAGCATCGAACGAAGTTCCGGCCAGACCTCGGCAAATGGATCTGTTCGAGTCCGCCACGAACGTTCTTCAGGCTTCTTTTTTCTTCTTTTGCCGCCAGTCTTCAAATATCGCTTTGCTGTTCTAAGGGACATGCCAGCCTTAGCCGCAGCAACCTCCTGAGTGTACGCGGATGCATATCTGAGCAATAGCTCAATCTGTTTTGGTGTGCAGGTCATTCACTATCCTGTGAGCGCGGAAATCCGCACACAGTCTAGTTCTTCATCTCACTGTGTCAACTAGTCAACAGGTCATTCCTAATTGACCGCGTGTCATTTTTTATTGTCCCCGATCAGAAAGCGGTATAGAGGAGTTACACTGAAAAGACAATAGCCTTCACGCCTAGCCAAGTATGAAATTCTCTATCATTGCCGGATGTATTTGTCACCTGATTTCAGGGATGGTTGGGCTGTACGCAGTATTACAGCTTTGCCTGATGATCTACTGCATAGCCATGATCATGTACGAGACCGCTCACCCCACAACCGTAGACCATTACTGGAATTGTGGAGTACTAATCTGTGGTGTAGAGTTTCCGATAGCGGGTGGAATCGCCTTTCTGATCTTCCGCGCGGGAAAAGTGCTGTTACGAGGCAAAAGGCCGAAATTGCCGATTTGGCTTATCGGGGCGGCCATTGCCTTTCTTGTGTTTATCTCTGGCCTACGCATCGAAAAGGCGCATGACGACGAAGAAATTCACCGAGCGGATTTGCCAATGAAATCGCTTCGTGGTCTGTCCCGAAATCAGTGCCTTTGGCGTCCCCCAAATATAGTGAAACCGATAGTGGTGGCATGAAATGCCACCAAATATAGTGAGCGGGGAAAGCTGAAAAGCAAGGCACAGTCACAAATCTCGGCAGACCGCGCCATAGTGTGACGATAAGACATAATATATGGTATCAGACGCTCAGCGCCGGCGATCAGGAAATAGGGCATTAGACCCTGTAGTCCTCTTCGTCGCCATCGGCCGGCATAATGTATAAGTCTACATCGATAGTCCCATTTATTGAAGCCATTCGCTGAACGACCGCTGTGTCGAAATGGATTGACGGTCTGTATCCAGATGTGTAAATGGAGCATGAGAGCTCGGCATTAAGAGTGGAGCAGAATTTCTCCAACTTAGTCCAACTTGGTTCGAACATCTTCAAGATTGCCTTCGTTTGTTGCTCCAATCCAGCTGTCTTGCCCAAGGCACTATTCAAGCACCATCCGTCAGTTTCGCGGCAGATGATAGTAGAACGGACAAAATCCCCCTTCCTCCATGTCTCAGAAGGCGGTATACCAAGATCGGATGTGATCTGATCGGGATCAAATTCGCCGGTAAGTCGGAATCGCACAATTAGCTCTATCATTGAGGGTCTTTATTCGGTGCACGCAAATGAGACTACTGTAGCA
>JAJPJO010000090.1 GCA_021324135.1 Pseudomonadota bacterium | reverse complement strand
TTGATCGATCAAATGCGAGAGCTGATCGTCAGCCTGCGCTTGATGCCTGGCCAACTGCTGCCCTCGACTCGCGACTTTGCCACCGCATATGGTGTATCGCGCGCCACCGCTGTCAGGGTTTATAAAGATCTGATGGTCCAGGGCTACATCGAAACGATCGAAGGTCGCGGCACCTTTGTGCGCCGCCGCTTTTCTGCCAACACGAGCCTGATGGGCTCATCCGCTTCATATGATATCGCCGGTGGTGAAGCATCGCCGGTCGGTCGAGGAATTGATGTGACTGCGGCCGAGCCGGCCGGTGGGGAAGCCCTTTTCCAGCGGCGGTTGTCCGGCTTCGCCGGGCAACTGATGCAGTTGAAAGTTGAGCCTCTGACCGCGCATGATTTCCCCGAGCTCAATCACGGCTGCTCTCCCTCGGAGTTTTTGCCCCTGCAGCCCTGGAAGCAGGCTATGCTTAACTCTGTCAGACACGTGCGCCCCGACGAGATTGATTTTGGTGCCGAGCCCTTTGGTTATCGGCCTCTGCGCGAGGCGCTTCGCGACTATCTATCGCGCTCGAGAATGATCGACTGCCGCCTGGACAATTTATTGGTTTGCAGCTCCTCTACCTTTCTGCTTCATTTGCTTGGCGATGTTCTAATCGATCCTGCAGATGTGATCGCGTTTCCGGAACCAGGTCCGATTTATGCGCGCCACACATTTTACAGCCTTGGTGCTAATGTGATACCACTGCCTGTCGATGGCGAGGGGCTTACGCTCGATGTTCTGGGGCAATTGGATCAGCCGCCTAAGATCGTTTATCTAAACTCATCACACCAGGAGCCGCTTGGTACCTGCCTGAGCCTGGCACGACGGGAAGCCATTCTCGACTGGGCCGAACAGAATGGCGTGATCATTATAGAGGATGATTACGACGCCGAGTATAGATATGCAGGCGCTCCATTACCCAGCCTGAGAGCTTTGTCGAAGGGCGAAAACGTTGTTTATCTCTCGAGCTTCTGGCGATCGTTGTACCCCCTGGTAAATGTAAGCTATATGGTCTTGCCTGCTGCGCTGGTTGCCGTGTTTACCCAGGCCTGGCACCTGACTCAGCATGCATTTCATACTCACTTTCCCTTCATCGATCAGAAGGCGCTCACCGAGCTGCTTAACAAAGGCGAGTACGAGCGTCATCTGCACAAGAATCAAACGCTGTTTGCCAATCGCTGGCGCTCATGCGTTCATCAAATGACGGTGCATTTTGGAAAAACAGCAAAGCTGGCGAGCGAGAGTGGACCGTACCATCTGCTGGTGCAGTTCCTCGGCGGATCGACCGAAGAGCAATTGCTGAAAGCAGCGCAGCAAGCGGGTCTGGCGATTCTGCCCGCGCATTCGTACTACGCTGCCGGGTCTCCGCCCTGCACGTTCCTGCTACCGTTTGCCTACCTAAACGAAGATGAGCTGGCCGAGCGGATTAAACGCTTTCGATCTTTGCTGGTCTGATCGGCTCCATTCATGATTGAATTTTCAGAAGCGTTTGAAAGCTTGATGAGTCTTAGAGAGAGCTGCCTCCGGCTCTTAAAAGTCTGTCTCAAATTTTGAACATCTGCTTGTCCCATCAGGCGAGCTTGTCTACTATGTCGTCTTTGAACATCGCGCACTTACCAGACTGTCTGGAGAAATTACATGAGTCCTGCTGTCGCCCAACGATCAGATGCTTTGCAGATGCCGCGCATCGCCGCACTTTCAAAAGGTGCTATGGAATTTTCTTTGAGCGGTCGTGGTCCTGCCGTGCTCGCCATTCATGGCAGTCCTGGCGGATTCGATCATGCCGAGCTTTTCTTCGGCAATTTAGCAGGGCAGGGCTTCACTCTCATTGCTCCTTCCCGCCCCGGTTTTTTGCGCACCTCTCTGGAACTTGGTCGCACTGTGGCTGAGCAGGCGGACCTGATGGTCGAGCTTTTGGATAAGCTTGGCGTGCATGATTTCTTCCTTTGCGGTTTCTCATGTGGCGCTGCCACCGCTGTGCGCATTGCCGCCCGGTATCCGGAGCGCGTGCGCGGTATGATCCTTGAGTCGCCGGTGACCAAGTCGTTTAAACACAAATGCACAGATGGGCTCCACGGCAAGCTTTTGCTCTCCGATTTCGGTTCGTTCGTCATGCGCCAGCTCATCGATCATGCGCCTCTGTACAGTATAGAGCGGCTTCTGGAGCGGCAAGGTGACTACGACCGATTCGGCATCCGCCAGGAAGCGCGCCGCATCTTTTGGGACAATGAAAAGCGCTGGTATGCTTTGCGTGTTCTGGAGCAGTGTTTGCCGGCGAGCGATCGTGCCGCTGGGATGATCAATGACGCGCGACAGCTCGAGGATTTTGAAAATCGAGATCTTTTCGGCGTTAAATGCCCGACATTGATCATTCATGGAGCGGCAGACGGTGAGGTTTCCCTCCGGCATGGTGAGCACGCTGCCGAGCGCATCGCCAATTCCAGGCTGATGATTGTTCCTGATGCTTGTCACTTATTGTGCCTGTCTCCGCGATGGAGAGACATTCAGGAGGCGCGCCTGGCATTCCTCAAAGCTGTGTTGAGCGGCAGCCGCGACCCGCTTCGCCAAGTGCCGGGCGTCTGAGGCAAAAAACCTACTAACTATAAGTAGTAATAGAACGGGAGCCGATGCTGAATCACCCAGGCTTATGAAGAGAAGGGCAGAGTCAGAGGCTTCATGCACTCCGACTCTGCCCAAGCAGTTAGACGCGACCCGATATTTCCTTGATCATGGCTGCCAATCCGGAGACCGCAAGACTCATCGCTGCATAATTGAGCGTTTCGGGAGTGTCGAACTCCGTGTGGTAGTGCGGATTCCTGAAGTTGGCCGTGTCGGTGATCATGATTGCCGGGTAGCCGAATTGCCAGAAGCCCCAGTGATCGGACCTGCCGATGTCTCTGAAGAACTCTGGGGCAGCCACGCCGTCCGATGGCAGAGTGGCATGCTTGCGGAAAGCCCCTATGCACTGATGCAGGAAGGGGCGCGACTTCCAATTGCCGACGAAGCCGAGAAAGTCCCCGGTAGTCGGGTACATGAGGTTGAACGGTGCCGGATAGTGCTGGCTGTTCTCCTCGAATTTGAAGTAGCCCAACATCTCGAGCACCATCATGCGCACTTGCAATTCGCGCTTCTTGCACTGGCGGGCGTAATCATAGCTGCCCATGTATTCGCTCGACAGGCAAGGGTGCTCTTCATTGGCAAAGGCGACGAAGTGGATGGATTCCTCGGGCTCGAAATCGCGGAGCAGAGCGGCAAGCTCGAGCACTGAAGCGGTGCCGGAGGCATTGTCGTCAGCGCCGCGGCATCCGGGAATCGAATCATAGTGCGCGCCGGCGACCAGGATTCTTTTCTTGGCGCCGTTGCCTACCCGGGCGTTTCTGCCTGGCAAGACAGCCTCGACGTTGTAAACGTCCTTGCCGAGCAGGCGAAATCCCAGCGGTTGCGGGGTATAGCCTGCGCTCTTGAACGTTTCACACAAGTACTCGACGCTGCGGCAAAGGGCATCATATCTGCCGATATGGCGTTCGCCGATATCGCCGGCCAGGACATTGACGTGCCGGGTAAGGCGGTTTTGCAGAGTGATTTGCTCCGCGCTCAAGGCCGGTGGCTGTCCTTGAAAGGAGTTGCCGGGCATGGCTGTGAATGGAGCGCTGAGAAAACGCAGCAGCTGCCGCGTCAGAGCGTTGGATCCGGTTTTCTTTTTGTCGCTCATAGCGCCCCTATTTTCTGAGCAGTCGCCCTGTAAACAGAGCGATCCATTCCTCGACTACAAAGATTACCGCATACACGATTGTGAAGCGGTTCTTTGGCCGCGAGACAAGCACCGGCATGTTGCCTTCGAAGACGAAGTGACCGAGCAACTGCAGAATCCAGCCACTCACGAAGAAGCCGGCGAACCACTGCCAGCCGAGCGTAATCATGGGCAGCGACAGGAAGATCATCGGAATGCCGAACATGTGGGTGATGCGGCAGCCGAGAGTCGTGTGGTTTCGCTTGTACTCCTGTTTTTGCTCGGCGAAGCTCGCGGGTGAAAGCCGCGGAAGAGCGAGGCAAAGAACGGCGCTCAGCGCCGTAAAGCCTATGAGTGTGCAGGTGAACAACATATGCTGTTCCTCAACATTGGATGCAGCAACAATTTTGTGGTTGAGGTGGCAGCAAGAAAGTTGGAGCAGTATGCTCCATGCCTGCTCCGCGCTGGATCAGGACTTGAAGTAGCGCCGTTTCTCGATCAGGCGATTCACCGCCGGCGGTACCAGGTAGCGAACCGACTTGCCTTGCGCCGCCAGGTCACGCACGAGCGTGCTCGATATGGCGAACTGCGGGCAGTCGATGAACTCCATGTCCGCCTCCGGCAACATCTTTCGCCACATCCGCTCATTGCTCTTGTTGCCCTTGCGTTTGCGCGGGCTGACCAGAAGACGGCATAGAGACAGAATCTCCTTCCGCCGTTTATAGTCACGGAATGTGGTGATGTTGTCATCGCCGATGATGAAATTCAAGCGCACGGCATCGCCGTAGATGCGCTTTAGTTCGTAAAGCGTGTCGATCGACCAGGTGACACCCGGCCTGTCGATCTCGATGCGACTGGCTTGGAAGAAAGGAGTGCCGGCAACGGCAGCTTCGGTCAGTTCAAAGCGCGCCTCCTTGGGAAGGAGGATGGATTGGCGGCGTTTGCTGCCCCTGATGCTCTTGTGCGGCGGATTACCGCTGGGAATGAAGAGCACCTTGTCCAGGCCGAACTGATCGCGAGCAAGCTGTGCCACGAGCAAGTGCAGGTTGTGGGGCGGGTTGAATGCACCGCCCATGATACCAAGTTCGTGCATAGGAAAACCCGTCCTTGAGAGCGGCGTCGCTCTCATAGTTCGTTTTGATTCGGAAAGTGGAGATGAACTTCGCGGAAATCCTGACCTGGCGGCTTCAGACGTCGAGTTTTCCGCTCGGCATCTTGAGGCGCTGGTCAGTCATGCCCGCGAAGTTCATCTCTGGATACAGAGCCCGTTCTTACCAACAAAGACGAGCAAGGCAAAGATTACGGCTGCTTGACCTTGTCCAGGTCAACCGTAAGGGAAAACGGCACATACGGCAGCCAGCGGGAGACCTCCAGCTTGCCGTCCACCTGCGCCGTTTTGCCGCCAGGGTTGGCCGTAATCACCGCTTCGCGCAATTTGAAGCGCGTGCCGAGCGCGCCGAGCTTCACATCGACTCCGTCGATGTTCTTGAGCGCGATTGTGTTGCCGTTCTTACTCACCTCGCAGGCCACCTGAGCGGCGACGTAGACAGTCACACCCTGGTTGTTGATGGTGGCGGGTGTGGTGCTGAGGGTGAACCTGGTGCCGTCGCGGCGAATCTTTGTGGGATTCAGAGGGGCGAGCATATTGGCGACGTCATCGCCGGCACGCTGCCGAAACTCGTCGATGGTAATCTCCTGTCCATCGGGAACTGCGGTGCTCAGGTCCTGGCTGGCCGCGACGAAAGTGTTCATCGAGGCAGGCAGGATGGAGAAGTCCTGCTCGGTGAGCTTGAACCCGCTTTGCCACTGGGTGCCGCCGACAGCCAGCAGAGCCGCGAGGGCGAGCCCAATCAGGATAGATGTCTTTTTCATTGTTATTCCGGGGTTAGAGTGAGTTTGCAAAAAAGTTCGCCAACATCAGTCGAGCACTTTCACGACAGGTGCAACTGAGCTGTTATTCTGGGCGGGAATTCAGTCTTTGACGAACAGATCTTCTGGGGAAGGGAAAAGAGAAAGCAATGAATACTATTAAGCTCCAATTTTCATTACAAGATTGACAACCGGCTAAAAGGCGAGTAGCCAAGCATTAATAGCTCTGCTAGAGATTGAGTGGCAATGGCCTGCCAGTACTCCTGAGCCGTTTGAATAACCCTGCCGGCGGATCGCTCAAGGAGAGATTAGCGAAACAAGCTGATGTGTCAAAACGGCCTGCGCCCTGGCCAATTGCTCATCGGTCGAGCGGCTGCTGTCCGGCATGTCGGGAAGAATGCCGATCTTGTGAATGCAAGAGCCGCCAGGCAAGTAAAAGCGGGCCGAGGTGATTTTGATCGAGGTGTTGTTAGGAAATTCCCAGACGCGCTGTACGATGCCCTTTCCATAAGTGCGCGAACCGACGATGGTGGCACGTCCGTTATCTCTCAAGGCACCGGCCAACATTTCAGCTGCCGACTTGGTATAGCCATTGACGAGGATCACCAGCGGTTTATTCCCGGTCAGATTGGCCAGGCGATTGCTGATTGCGGTATTGCCATTGGTGATAGTCAGACAGCGGTCATTCTCGAGCACCATCTCTTCGCACAGGTCAGCTTCTTCTTCCGTTCCGCGCATGGTGACGAATTTGCCGGTTCTGGCAAAAAGCGCGAAGACATCGAATGCGTTTGCAATCGAGCCGCCCCAGTTGTCGCGCAAATCGAGAATCAAGCCCCGGGCCTGGCTGAGCATCGTTAGTGCCTGGCGCGTTTCACCTGGAGATAGATTGGAATTGAACGTATCAATGTGGATGTAGCCAATCGTGTTGTTAAGCATGCGATACTCAACCACCTTGCTTTTCTCCGATAGGTTCTTGCGCTCGAGCGTCGCCGATTGATCGCGGAAGAATGTGTAATCGTCCTGAAGCGAGTCGAGCATTCGCCTGATTGCATCATTGGCTTTGTCTTTGTCCGTGAGGGCGCCGTCGAAACGGTGACGCCAACTCGACCAATGTCTCAAGCGCTCACGGTAGAGAAAGTGCTGTTTGACCAGCAGCCAGATTTCATCATAGATTTGCTCGTAGTCTTCGCTGACTTGTTCTTCTGGCTCGCAGCCGAGTTGGTTCTGCGCTTGCAGCGGCGGCGGTTGTTGCAGGGCTTCTCTATTGAGCGCTCGTTCGCGGTCTTGCGCCTGGCATAGCGCCTGATCGTTTGAGCAGAAAAACGAACTGATGATGCACGACAGGGCAAGCATGAGAAATGCTTGGACAAAGATCCTCACCGCGCGAGCGGCTTGCAGTCTATTCTTCTCTTTCACTTTGATTGCCGGGACTGAGCCTCGTCCGGTCTTTGTTCCTTGGTAACCTACCTGTAACAGTTGGCTCTATATGAGTCTCTTGGAAGATCTCGATTGTCTGCAGCGCGGCTGAAAAATCGCGGAAACCGGCTGCTGCAGTGGACTGTTAGTCACATTAATAATATGCCATAAAGTGACAAATCTGGCTAGGGGTTGGCCCTGACCAGATTTGGCAGTGTGTGTGTTGGGGTGGGAAACTTTCGTTTTGCTTACACTATGTGCTATGTCCGAGCGCTTCCATGGCTTCGTGCGCGTCATAGCTGCGGCCGACGGTGTAGCGTCTGGTCGTTTCAATCGTCCTGTGCCCGCCGATCTGGGCGACGAGCAGCAGATCGTTGCCGTTTTTCACCAGATTGCTCAAGCAGGTGTCTCTCAGAACCTGGGCGGAGAGGTTGAGGTGGGCTTTATGACCAATCTTGCGAACGATCAGATCGATGCCGACTGTGGAGATCCGCTTGCCTTGCGGGTTTACAAACAAAGCCCGATCGCAATTGTCGCCGAATTTTTTGTGGCGATCGATGAGCCACTGAATCAGAGCGCGGCGTGCCACCGTATTCAGTGGGATGATGCGACCGTCTTTGACGGTGATGCGACCGGCATGAGCGCTTATATAGATGTCGCTGATGTCGAGGGCGGCGCACTCACCGATTTTGATGCCGGTATTGAGGATGAGGAGAACGATGGCTTTGTCTTTCGACGATTTCGTTCGATATACGGCATTGAGAAACATCTCTTGCTCGTGTTGGGTTAGCGAGCGAGGCATCGATTTCGGCCATGCTTCGCGCTCGACCCGACCCATGTCGATGCCGACATGGTTGAACAGATCCTCGATTGCCGTGAGGCTGTTATTGACGGAGTTCAGCGATGCCTGATGCTCTTTCTTGAGGAACTCGCGGTAGCTGTTTATAACACCGGACCAGTCGCGCTCGTCGTCCTGCAATGTCGAGATGCCTTCCATCTCGTACAAATAGGATAGGAACTTCTTATTTCGCGATATATAGGCACGCTTTGTATGAGCAGAAAAATCTTTTGTATTGAGCTCGCGTTCGTATTCGTGAATGAGGCTCGTTAAATCTTGCGGAAGAACTGTTTTGACCATAACCATATTCCTAGCCTGTGAGTGAATTCCGGGAAGGGGCGCAATGCGATTGCCTTGACAGCACTCACCCTAGGGATATTGTGTGACCAATTTGTACCCCCCATGGGGAAAATACGAAGGCGGGCCAGGACCGGGTGGATTGACTGTTTCCGCATTCGTCTCAGGCGCCGCCCAGGGCTGTCAATGTATTGGTATTTTTCCGGGACCCCCGAATCGCCTCCCGGGATGAAACGGTCGCGCACCATAGGTGGTGGCATCGTCAAACGGGTTTCCGCTTCTATAGTAAGGAACGGCTGGGCGCGGGCTTTTGATATTAAAAATATCGGAAGGGATAACTAGATTATTTAGATAGTAAATCTATCGCAAGTGAATGGGTTAAACCTTGAAAACGTTTGCCTGAACGCTGCGATTGCGCCTTTACCAAACGACTAATTCATTGCAGGTTCCGGCCGGCTTTTCTATGTTGTAAGTCCACATCTTGCCCCACCCATCTGGCACTGAAACTTACCTGAGTTGAACTGAAATCGAAACTTAATCCGCTGCCTTGCTGAGGTGCGGCAGAGAACTGTTTCAGTTCTTCGTGGAGAAAGGAGGTGAAACCTATGGCGGACGAGGAGATGATCGATGTCGACCAGAACCCTCCGACCAATGAAGCCCCAGCCCCGCCTAAACCCATCGAGTTCGATTACCAGGGAGGATTTGCGGGCGACCTTAATGCGCAACCGATACCCGATCTCGCAAGGATAGCCGAGTACGAGAAGAATCTGTTCATGGATCCGGGCGTGCTGGCTTTTCTCATCCCTCTATCGGATGAAGAGCGGGAGAGGCTTGAAGCGCAAAGGAAGGAAGAGCAATTGCGGGAGCGAGCCAGGACCGCGATGCAGAAGCGCCGTCATAGGAAGATCATCTTTCTATGCTTCGCGGTCGTCATTCTGACGGCGCTGGGGCTGGCAACGCTGATAATTCGGCCTGACGGCTGGGTGATCTGGTTCATCGCCGCAGGTGTGCTTTCGATCGCCGCTGCGGTCTTGGTCCTGGTCGCCAGCAAGAGTAATTCATCAGGAGATCGAACATGAACCTTGGACGACTGGAGGTAATCTGCGACTCGCCTCCCCTCAAGATAGTGGAGGCGTGCGCCCGGCTCAGCGACCTGCTGCTTCCCATGGATCGCCCCTGGCACCACTTCAGACGCAATACCGGCAGGCAAGCTTGCCAATACTGCCGGCGGGCACCGCTTCTGCAGCAGTACGACATCGAGTACACCACCGGTCGTACGATCAGTTACTTCATCGGTCAATGCCGGCACTGCGGTGCGATCTATTGGTTGCCCAAAGAAGAAACGGGCAAAACATCCTGAATCATAAGTCGCCCATATCCGAGCAACAGTCGGCGGCGCTCCGTCCCTCGATGGTCGGGGGAGGCGTGCCGAGCGATTGTTGCAAGACAGAAAGGACAGACGACCATGACATTCCAACCCCTGAGCGAGAGCAAGCGGAAGGAGCTGGCCCAGGCCCTGAAGGCGAACGGTGCTCATGAGAACGGCGGCGTCGCCCTGCTCATGGACCCGAAGGATACGACCTTCAAGGGGACGGCCCCGGTGGACGAGATCCCCGACGAAGAGGTGATCGCCGCCATCCGCTCCGTGCCCTGCCACTACTAGTGGTGCGGAGCGGCAGCTTCCGTCCATGACTGATCAGAAATGAAGCTGACCCTGAGCTGACGGCCTTCGAGAATCCCAGGCAGCAGCTCAGGGACAGACTCAAGGTCATGAACTGAAGGCAGGGCTTCGCGCGTCTGTTGGCGCGAAGCCCTGCACATCACTCACTTTCTGTTTTGAATGCCGCTTCTATTCATACATATAGTGGTTGACAACAAGTTTCGAGAGAAATGGCTCGTCAAGCAGGTCCTGGCGGTGACATTTTCTGTTGTATCAAGTCCCTTTAAAT
>JAJPJO010000053.1 GCA_021324135.1 Pseudomonadota bacterium | reverse complement strand
GTTTTCCCGGACAGGTCGATGATTCTCGCTTCCGGTGGGATATCGATTTCAGCAGCGACTTTCTTTATAATCGATCCCTCGATCAGGATCACCTGATTCTCGAGGATCGCACCGCGATCGGTATCAATCAACCGGCCGGCTTTGATGGCTACTTTCTGCCTTTCGCGATTATCTGCTGCTGCGCACGGCTGCCAGCCGCCGATAAAAGTTGCGGCCGCCAGAGCCAGAAACATTGCGGCAAGCTGAATCGAGAAGGCGGCTGTCGAGTGGTGCTGCAGCCGTCTATAGCGTACGCTCTTGTGCCACCACATTCGGTGCCTCAGTGCATTACCGATCTCGTCACTTGAATCTTCATATCGAGTTCGGAGCAGGCGGGCTTCAAAACCGAGCTGACAAAATGCCTGACCAGGTAATCATTGTCCTGCAAGGTAATCGGCGAGTCCGACCCGATGATGCCGGAATCTCTCAAATAGAGTACGTAGGGACGATCGGCGCTGCAGAAGAAACGCAGAAAACCGGTAATATGATTGGCCGTATACCGGTATTCATGAGCCTCGTCAGGGGAAACCCTGGTGCGATTTTGATCTGCTACTTGCCAACCGTCGCGAACGGCCTTTGATATGGCGTTGATCAGGGTCGGGAGACGTTTTTTATCGCCATGTATATAAACGTTCAGGTACCGATGCGACATATAAGAAATATTGCCTATGCGTATAAAGAGCTTCTCATCATATAAGACCATGAAATGGGCTCTGTTTGAATTAAAAACAGATGTTTGTAACGGGATTTGACCCTTAAATCAAACCAAGGGGAGGCGTTGCCTTCTATACCAGACATAGATCGGAATGCCGGAAAGAAGCAGCAGGACGCCGGTAAGCTGTTGAAAGAGTCCCGTGCAGCAGAAGGCTGCAAAGCCGTATACAAGACAAGCTGTAAATGTCATAAGCCAGGCCAGCCCATTGCCACTGCTGCCTAAGCGAAAAGGTCTTGCCAACTGAGGATCCGTGTAGCGCAGCGAGATCAAGCAGAATCCGTACATGAGCGCGATGATCGAATACATGAATCCGAACACCTCCCCCATAAATACATAAGCGTCCGGGCATAGCCCTGTGCGCGCCAACACGTTCGCGCCAATCGAGAGGACTAGAAGACAGTAGAATTGAAACCAGAGCGCATATTGAGGAATCCTGGTTTTCTCGTTCAACTGCGCGAATTTCTGTGGAAATAAACCGGTTTTGGCCATTGAATAACCAACTCGGGCGCAGCTCAAGATACAACCAAAACCACATCCGAATATCGATGCCACCACCGCTGCTGTCATTATCGTTCCCCAAAAATTGCCGAGCAAATGGCCGACCAGAGCCGGACAGGTTGCTTGCACGGATGTACCGGGAATGACAGCTAGAGCAGCGCTCTTGTCGAGACCATATGGTGCCGCCGCTCCGACCGCGAAACTCATGCCGACGTAAAAGCAAGCTGTTGTGATCAGAGTAAGCAAGATCGCTCTGGGAACCGCCTTGCTTGCATTCTTTGTTTCCGATCCTGCACAGGCGCTGATTTCGATGCCGGCATAGCCGCTCAAGGCAATGAGAAATACCGAAGAGAAGTTGGCAAAAAAGTTTGTGCTGCCTTGAAGATTCGACAATTTCATCGCATAGTCAACCGAGCTGCCTGGTGAGGCGATGATCAATGCGGCAAACGAAATTGCCATGACGAACTTCACTGCCGTGGCGAGATTATTGAAAAATGAAGCCTTATCGACGGAGATCGTGTTCAATGCAGTGCAGCTCAAATAAAGCAATGTAATCGTCAGCGGCGCGAACCAGATCGGGCTGGCTTGCGCTCCGCCAAAAATGGTCGTGCTCAAGAGATTGCTGAAGCCGTTGGCCATGCAGGCTAAGCCTGTCAAAACACAAATGTAGAACAGCCAGCCGGTTGAAAAACCAATCAATTCGCCATGCTTGGGAACCAGTCGTTTGAAGGCATAGTATTTGAAAACGTAAGGACCGCCTGCAGACGGAAACATGGAAGAGAGCTCGGCGCAAATAAAGGCGACCGGCAAGCTGGCGATTGCGGCTGCCAACCAGGCCATTACCGTCGCGAATGAGCCGGCGCGCGCAATCATCGGACCATGAACCAGCCAGGCATAAGAGCCGATCATCGCCCCCACGCCCAACATCCATGCGGCAAACGAGCTGATGCCCACTTTCATATCGGCACCGATGGCACTCACCGATTCGCCGGCGCACTCAGGATGCGAGTGCCCGAACGCCGTATCTTGCTTTCGATCGTCCAGCAGTAAGCTCATGTGAATGCACAGCCTGTTAGTCAGTCACACTTCAATTAAGCAACGATAAGATTTTGACTGTGAAAGAGTCAATGGGAACTCTACCACTGACAGTGCTCAGCGATCCTTCAGGAGGTGTACAAGATTACATTGGATCACATGCGCGGTGGTAGGATTATCATTTTGAACGATGCCACCCATGAATTAAGGGACCTTCTTTTGTCAGACAAAACTCTCTCCTTTCTCTTCGGCGCATTTTTCTTCATATCGAGCGCATTTTTCGTGTGCGGGGCGATTGCCGTTTGGCTCGTGAGCATGCCCTTCGATCCGAACAGACGGCTATTGCATTTGTACGGCAGCTGGTGGTCGATGACTTACATTCATTGCATCCCCGGCTGGACCATCAAGTATGAGGGGGGCGACAATCTCGATCCCAACAAGACTTGCGTTGTCGTCGCCAATCACAATTCTTATTGGGATATTTTTGTTCTCTACGGCTTGTACAAGCCGTTTAAATTCGTATCCAAAGAAGAGATATTCAAAATCCCTTTCATAGGTTTGAACATGTACATGAATCAGTACGTGAAAATCAGACGCGGCGATCTGAAGAGCATCAAAGAGATGATGGCTACCTGCAAAGAATGGTTGCGCCGCGGCGCATCAATCGTTTTGTTTCCGGAGGGAACCAGGAGCCCTGATGGTGAGTTGCAAAACTTTCGTGATGGTGCCTTTCGTTTGGCGGTCGACATGAACGTGCCTGTAGTGCCGGTCGTGATCGAGGGAACGCACAAGATCCTTTCGAAAAACGCGCGCGCGCTTGATTTTAAATCGGACATCAAAGTGCGCGTTTTGCCTCCGGTCTATCCGGGTGATTTCGATAAAAGCTCCGGTCTTATGCGCAAACATGTGCATGATCTGATGAAGGACACACTGGACGATCTGAAAGGCCGCAAGCGCATTGAAGCCTCCCAGACCAGTCAATAACATGCAACCGGCGCCGGCCGTTTCTAGCGAGCCATCAGCAATAGATCATCTTGAAAGTCGGTCGTAACCTCAGGAAGATTTGCATCGCTATAGATCTTGCAGCCCTTAACGGCTTCCAAACGATACATCATTTTGGCGTTTAGAGCCGGGCATCCTCTCACGTCAATAATGCGGAGGTTCGGGCAGCGGCTTTTCAGGCGCAATATGCCGGCACACGAAACCTTTGTTTTTTGCAAGCCGATGGCCTTCAAACTGCTTTGAGTTACCAGTTCCAGGCTCTGATCGTCGACGGGCAAGCCACCTATATCGAGAGCTTTCAGCTTTTTGAAACGTCCGATCAATGGCAATCCTCTCTCGTCGACCCCTGTATTTGCAATCGACAATTTAAGCAGCGGTTTCAATTTGATCAGCTTCGCCAGGGCTGAGTCATCGATCTGAGGCATGCCGGCAAGCGAAAGCAAATACAAGCTGCTCATCTCGCTTAACTTACTGACACCGTTATTGGTGACATTGGGAGATTTGATGAAGAGAACCTGTAGCTCATGCAAACTGGGAAGCACTGACAGACTGGCGTCGGTTATCTTGGTGTCTACCAACCATAAGCGGTGAAGATGCTGGCATTTCGCCACTTCCTTCATGCCTTGATCATCAAACGGCATGCCCTGGACCCATAATGAATTGAGCTTGTCTTTGTATGTCAGGTACTGTAAACCGCGCCCTGTGAAATCTCCCGTTTTCAGGTGAAGGTGGGCGATGTCGGAGCGCCCCTGCAACTGTCTGAATGAGTCATCGGTAATGGGAACCGTGTTGAATAGCCATTTTTCATCGGCAGTGTACCGCTCTGAGAACTGAAGGTCCGAGGCTTGTTTGAAGAAATCGGCATCGTCGTTTGTTTTCTCAGCGTTGCCTGTCGTCGCTTCTTGCCTTGATGCCTGTGGGGAGTTTCCGCTTATCTTTCGAGCTGCTTTTGATTGGTCCTCTCCTGGCGTTGTGGAACCATTGATGGCCATCTTACCGGACTGGCTGATCATGAGGGGCAGGATCAGTCCGGCGCCAAACAGGAAAAGCAGCAGGCAAGCAAGCAGCGCCAACCTGGGAATGGAGCCTCGATTGGTACCGAATTTAGTATCATTAGAATCGCCAGGCATGCCCGATCTGAAAGAAGCATCGCGCAAGAATTTTTTGTCTTCCTCCGTCAATGTCCTCTTCGAAATCTCTATATACTCGGGCGAGGCAGCACTCGGAACCGAGGCGGCCCCGACATAGGACTGTTGCATACGCGAGAGTGACTCGCATATTTCAGCCATGGAACCCGGGCGCCGATCGGGTTCTTTGTTCAAACACTGCTCGACCAGGACTTGCATCTCTGCGGGAAAATCGATGTCGCTGCAATAATCGCTCAGACGCGGGATGGTTTTTTCCTGATGCTGAACCAGCGTTTCAAGCGCGGTTTCGCCATAAAATGGAGGCTTGCCGGAGAGGCATTCAAACATGAGGCAACCAAGCGAATATATATCACATCGTCTATCCAGAGTATTTCCGCTTGCTTGCTCTGGTGCCATATATAGTGGCGAGCCGACAGGCCTGCCGCCGCTTATGCTTTGTCTTCCTTCGTCTTGCAGCAGGGCGATGCCAAAGTCGACAATCTTGACTCTGTCAATTTCAGCATCGGCCAAAATTACGTTGCTTGGTTTCAGATCGCGGTGTAAAATGCCGACCGAGTGTGCATGCTCCATGCCCCGCGCGATCTGTTGAAAGATGCCGATCGCCTCGCTCAAAGGCAGGCGACCCTTCTCCTCGAGCAAGCTCTGCAGGCTTTGTCCCTCTACGTATTCCATGATCAGGTACAGATCGTTTTCGACCTCGCCGAAGTCGAGCACTTGAATGACGTTTGGATGCTTTAGCTTGGCGGTGCTCCTTGCCTCTTGCTGAAAGCGCAGGACTTTGTCGCTGCCGGACTGGCCCGGCAGCAGGACTTTTATGGCGACCGTCTTGTCGAGAAGCAGATCGTGGGCGCGATAGACGATACTGTAGGCACCATGAGCAATCTTCCTCATGTTCAAATAGCGTTTGCTAAGACCTTGCAACCGCTCGCTCGCACCATTGCTTGCATCCGGAGTTGACATGTGCGCTCCAACTCTTCAAAAAATTAAGCCTAAAGACAAAGGAAGAGCATACTTCATTCTGCCCCCGGCAAAGACCAATCTCACGCTGACTCCTCTCGCCGACCTCATGACCATCTCGTGCCTCTTTTTGCTGCAATCATTTGCCAGGTAGGGAATTGCTGCAAACGAAACGGCGGACCTCCAGGGCCAAAGGAGTAATGTATGGAACAGGTGAATCAAGACGTCGCTTCTCAAGCTCATCGAATCGAAAAATTCGCTCAAGACTCTCTCAAGGAAAAACCCGGCGAACGACAATCGGAGGATGCGCTTCATAATGAATTAGAGTTGCTGAGAAAGAATCCGGAGGCGGCAAGACAGGTAGAGCAGCAAGTGCGCGAAGACCGGCTGTCGGATCCTTACTTGCCCAATATCAAATTTGAGCGAGACCTGGACGGGAAATTGTCCGGCATTGAGGTGTTCTCAGACCTGTTCGACTTCGATGCGCAATTCAAAAGTGCGCGTGTAGGTCACAATCAGGCTTTCAAATCAGTCAACAAGTACAAGGATCCTGTTTGTTTTCTGCCTCTGGTAGATGAAAATCAGGTGATCGATTTTGAAACAAACGATGCAGAAAAGCTGGTGGAGGCAGATCCTTATTCCCATGCTGCGCGGATTGATAGCGCGGTCAAAGATGCTTTGCGTAAAGAGTCACCCGAGTCTATCGAAGCCTTGCATGACGAACTCATGAGGCTCAGGCAGAACCCTGCCCTTGCCGATCAGATTGAGGATGTTTTGTTCGATCAATACAGCTCCACCAGGCATGTCTTGGGAAACCAGCCCACGGTCGGTTTTCTCGAAAACGATCGCGGTCAGGTGATGGGCATATATTTCGCGAAAGGGAAAGGAGACACAGAAGCTAAGTTCTCGACCGGGGAGCTTTACTTTGACAGGTTCAAACGCATCGACGGCTATGTAGACATCAAGAAACGCGATGCATTCGGCACCCCATACACCGTGTCCGAGGAAAAATCAACAATTGCAAAACAATGGAATGTCGATCCCGCCACAGCCGAGTCGATAAAAAACGATGTTCCTGATTCGCTGTCTCGGGCTGTTCTGACCGGAATGGATCCAAACGTCAACAGAGGATACAGAACCATGAGGCGAGCGGCAAAGTATTTCGGGGCTGCGATCGATCAGTCGTTGAGCACGGGTCGAGCCTGGGCTATCGATGAGAAGCGCGCCGCACAGGATGAATTCGGCTCTGCAACAGCAAAGAGCCAGGGAGTCGAGGCGGCCAAGAAAGCGAGCGCTAACCTTCCATTTCAGTTGAGACAGATGACGGACGGCATGATCAGAATGGATCCGGCGATGCTCAAGCAAGGTCTGAGTAGTATCGCATGTGATGCCAAAGACATAACAGAAGCAGCAGTCCGGGACTGCCTGAACTTGGTGCGAGGGTCGGAAACCAGGCGCGCCTCGGAGAAAGCAATGCAAAACGTGCCATATGAATTTTTTCAGATGGCACATGGAATCAGCAATCTGGATATAACATCTTTGCAGGCCGGAGTTTCGTCCGTTTACGCCGACGCCACCGATGCTAGAAAAGCGATTGACAAGGATGCAAAATCAGTAATCGATTCACCTCCTGTCGATCGAGCACTCAACTTGGCCATGCCGGGGCGATTCATTCTCAAGAAGCTCGGTCTTTAACTCTTGCCACATGGGGGAGAGTCCGTCCCGGTTCTCAAGCCGAGACGGACTCCATATCGACTGGCCGCACGTATGCAATGATAAAATAGCTCTAGCCGCAGGCGACCTGATGAGAAGATAGCAACCCGGCTTTTGCTCGGCGTGAGATGGCCAAAATCCTCGTTGTTGAAGATGAGCAGCATATGGTGAGCGTTCTTCGCGACGCTCTCGAACTGGAGAACTACGTTGTAGAGATAGTCGGTGATGGCAGAGAAGGTCTCGATCGGCTAAAGTTCTACGATTACGATCTGGCCATCCTGGACTGGGGACTGCCTTTGATGAGCGGTATTGAAGTCTTAGAACACTATAGAAAAACTGGCGGACAAACGCCGATCTTGATGCTGACCGGTAAGGATCAGATTCCCGATCGTCAAACAGGTCTCGACTATGGGGCTGACGACTACCTTGTAAAGCCGTTTGATATGAGAGAACTGCTGGCACGTCTGAGAGCGATGCTGAGGCGCCCAAAACAGATGACGGAATCCGTGCTTTCGCTGGGCAATACCAGGCTGGATGCGCGCAAATTTCAAACCTGGGTTGATGGTAAACCGCTTTCCTTATTGCCAAAGGAGCTGCAATTGCTTGAATTTTTCATGCGTTATCCCGAGCAGGTATTTTCCCAAACAGCGCTCTTGAATCGCGTATGGCCGAATGATTGTGAGGCCACCAACCAGGCATTCCGCTCGGCCCTCAAGCGGCTGAGAAAGAAGTTGGAAGAAGCCGGATCAAACTGCCAGATCACTGCCATATACGGCGTCGGGTATAAATTCGAAAAAGCAGACATGGAATAATAGATTGTTTGGAAAGCTAATTCGCTTATGAATTTTCAGCCGAAACTCGCACACCAAGGCTTCATTATTGTTGCCATTTTTGTAGCTTTCGATTTGATTTTCTCGCTTTTCGTAGCTTCTCTTTTGAGCGACTTGCAGAGCAGCCTCCAACAACAGCGCCACGCCAAGCGAGTTTTGCAGTTGACCTGTGCTTTGCTTATCGATGAAGGACGGATCTGGCTCAGTCAAACTGATACTCCCATAGGATTTGGAAGTGTAGAGCTCAAGGAGACATTTACCAAATCCAGTATGGCGCTTGTGCATAAACTGCCGAGTGTTGCTGATTTGCCGGCTGAGCAAAAGCGGGTCAGTCGCATTGTTGCATTGTCGGATGACATAAGTCTTTTGACCAAGCGATATTTTATCGAGAAACAAAACCGACAATCGATCCTGACGAGTTATTACATTGCCGTGAACGACATCTTCAATGCCATAACCGACCTGAATTCTTACGAATCCGAAGAAATCGATAAGTATGAAAAGCAATGTGCCGAGTCGCGAGATAGACTCAAGACCGCTGTAGGCGGAGGCGTGTGCATCAATCTGGTTTTGGCAGTTCTCCTGATTATTCAGTTCAATCAAAGCACAGCCCGTCGGCTGGCGGCGATAGATGACAACATGAAACGACTGGCGCAGAATGCAGAGTTGAATCCGACTTTGCCAGGAAACGACGAACTCAGTCGAATCGATCAAACTTTTCACGAAATCGCCAGTGAGAGAAAGCGCGTCGAGCAATTGAAGCAAGAGTTCGTTCAGATGGTCAGTCACGATCTGCGCACGCCGTTGAACGCCATATATGGCTTCATGACTCTATTATCCGAAGGAGCATACGGCGATGATGCAAGGTTGAGAGAAAGGGGTAAACAAACCGCTGAAAGCTTGGATCGGCTGATTCGACTGATTAACGATCTCCTCCAATTGCAAAAAGCCGAATCTGGTCATGTCAGCCTGGATATCGCACCCTGCCTGCTGAGTCAGGTCTTGAGTCTGTCCAAGAGTTCGGTTGAAGATGCGGCGCGCCGAGCCCAGGTGCAAATCCAAATTGCAGAGACTGACCTGGTCGTTTCTGCCGACCAGGATAGGCTGGTTCAGGTAATCGTCAATCTATTGTCGAATGCTATCAAGTTTTCCCCAAGCAACAGCACCGTTTCGGTGGTTGCATCAAAGGACGATGACGATTTTGTGCGAATCTCGATTACCGATCAAGGACCAGGGATTGCTGATCAGGATCAGGCACGCATATTTGAAAGATTTGTTCAGGTGCATAGATCTGGTGAGGTAAGCAAGGGCGGCATGGGGCTGGGGTTGTCGATTTGCAAAATGATTGTCGAGGCGCATGGTGGCACTATTGGTGTTGTGTCACAAGCAGACCGAGGCAGCACGTTCTGGCTGACATTACCGGCGGAGTCATAGGCAAATACTATTATCAGGGACATCTTCAGAAACTTACTCTCATTGTCATGTTGGCTACCGGCGAGCAGATCGAGTAAAATCCCAGGTTGACATCCGCTCCTCAGTGCGTTTAAACGGGTGCTACCATGCCGCAACTATTGGCTGACATAGATACATATCTCGACGGGATCGGGCTCAAGCAGTATCGGAACATCAATCAGTTCTGGTCATACATGGACTCACGCTACTCGCGCACTCAGGTGTGTGAGCTCGAGAAGTCGTATATGAAGTTAGAGCGCGGCGATGACGAAGGCTTCTACAGCGACATATTCCAGAACCTTAAGACATCGCTTGATTTTTGCTCGCTTCGCAGAGATCTCTACCGTTCGTACCTGACCTGGTTCCTCGAAAATATGATGCCACCACCGGCGGTGATGGTGGATGCCGGCTGCGGCAATGGCATCCTGACTTGCTTCTACGCCAAGCATTTTCGCGAAAGCCGAGTGATCGGCTTCGATTCATCTGAGCAAGGCATAGAATGCGCAAAGGAACTGGCGCAACAGGTCGGATGCAAGAATGTCGAATTCGTCGTTTCTGATTTCAACAAACCATCATTGCCTGTCGAGAAGGGAGAGGTGGAACTTATAACAAGCGTCGCCTCCCTGCGCTCGGGAAGCGAAATGAATGGCGGGATCAGCATCTATGCTTTACTGAGCCAGGCAAAACAATCCCGGCAAAAGTCGACAATCAAAGCCCTGGAGCCCTATCTAAATCCAAAATCAGGATGCTTGATTTCATTCGACAAGGTCTCTAACATTTCGCAACAAATATCCTGGGCGAGCGAGATACAAGCCGCCGGATTAGGTGTCGACCTCAGGAAGTCATCATGGATCGCATATCAAAACGTTGAATCCGACACTGTGACACTGCCGGCCATTTACGCCGAGAAGGGCCGCGCTCTCGCAACCAATGATGATTTGCTCTCATTTTTCATATCGCAAACCGTCGATCTTTCTGAGTTTGTGCTCGATTTCGGCAAAGAGGCGCTGGCTGAGCTGGCATTTTCTTATGTCAATCCGAAGCAATTTTTGCGCGGGGCGCGAGCCACTTATCACGATGGATCGGGCATTTACTGGCATGAGCTCTGGCAAGCCGGGCCGTTCATACTCGTTTTCGAGCACACAAACCAGGGTTTCCGCGCCCTGCGCATAGCACCATCCATGAAGGCATCCGATTTGCGAGCGGCTGTTGATCAATGGATTGAGCAAACCTCCAACTATGCTGATGTTGTTGAAATTGAAGCGCCTGAAATTAACTTTGATGTGAGCCAGCTTTGAGCCTGGCGGATTGTTCGCTCTCCGTATGGCCGAGCGGGAACGTGTCAGCAACCTTGAATGTGGTTACCTTAAGGTGACCTTGACTACCTTGAGAAAAAATTAGGCAAAGCCCGGCAAAAAGCTGGTAGTGTAAGCTTTGCCATCAGGCTGAGTCCGGTATATGGGGACCATGTATGCCATTAATATCCAGTTCCAGTGCGCCAGGCCGCGCTAACGCCGAGTTGATTGATCAAGATCGCAACGTGCTCGAGCCAGGCAGGCAACCTCTGATTGCCGATCAGGAAGCGGGCGTGGAAGAGCGAGCTTCATCTGGAGAAAATCCCGCCAATTTCCCGCAGGGAGTTGCTCCAGGCGTTGGATTTACCGAGCACATGTGGTACTTCGCAGTCGCCGGCGATCAGCTGAAGCCAGGCAAAATGGTCGGCAAGACGATGCTCGGCAAGCTGGTTCTGATCGGCAGGAGAAACGACGGCGCTGTGTTTGCCATGGAGGACATCTGCCCGCACCAGGCTGTACAGTTGTCTGCCGGACGTTTTGACGGCTGCGAGGTCGAGTGCCCGTTCCACGGTTGGCGCTTCGACAGTCAAGGAGTTTGCACTTCTATTCCATCCTTGACGAACAGCCAGTGCGCCAAACTCTGCAACATCAAGACCAAGACTTACCCCTGCCGCGAAGAGCAGGGCAGTGTCTGGGTTTATTTCGGCAATCAACCGGACAACCCGCCGCCGGTCCCGCGTGCATTTGGTATCGGGGATGGTGCTGGTTTTGAAAAAACGACGACCACCCTGATATTGCCCAACCATATCGACTACAATGCCGTGGCCTTGATTGATACCGCCCACGTTCCCTTTGTGCATAACGCCTGGTGGTGGAGATCGAGCAGGAATTTGAAAGAGAAAACCAAACGATACGTGCCCGATGAGACAGGCTGGGCGATCGTGAAACACAAGCCGTCAAAGCATTCGATTTATAAATTGATTGGCGACTCTATTGAGGATGAAATCGGTTTCCGGCTTCCTGGTTGCAGAATCGAGCGCCTCATATATGGTGGCAGGACCGTTCTGTCCGGTATCACCGCTCTGACGCCCATTGATGATAAAACCACCGAGCTGAACCACACGACATATTGGATCAAGACGATTCCGGGTATCGCACCACTTGCGGTGCCAATCATCCAGTACTTCGTCACCGCCTTCTTAAGTCAAGATAAGGACATGGCGGAGCTTCAGCAGAAATGCCTGGTGCACAATCCCAGACTGATCATGACCATCAAAGATGCCGGCACCCCGGGGCGCTGGTATTTTGAATTGAAGAAGGCCTGGAATGAATCGGCTCGAAGCGGCAAACCTTTTGTCAATCCAGTCAAACCCTCTACGCTGCAGTGGCGGACGTAAATTAGCTAGGCAAGAGCGCCCGGCTCGGCAGTTCATAACTGATAACCGGAGCGCGAAGCCGGGTAGATTGTCCTCGTGCGGCCTGCGATTCAGGCTCGCCCAAAATCTCCCCAGTTTGCCAATCGAGCATGGAAAGAGCGGCTGATCCGACCATTCCTGATGAACTTTCGAAGCGCTACGATCGCTTCGAACGACTGGGCTCGGGCACGAGCGGCGTCGTCTATCGGGCACACGATATCGTTCTCGATACCGATGTGTCCATAAAGGTTTTAAAACACCAGCAGCTGACTGCCGAGAGAATCGTGAGATTTCAAAACGAGGCTCGCGTAGCCAGCAAGCTGAAGCACAAGAACCTTGTGGCGATCATGAATTTCGGCGTTGCTAAAGGCGAGCCCTATCTGGTCATGGAGTATGTTTCAGGCAGGAGTCTCGAGGTGATTCTGGAGGAACGAGGCGCGATTCCTGTTTTGTCGGCCTTGAATATTGCCGTGCAGATTTGCGAGGGCATGGAGCATGCCCACAGTCAGGGTGTGATCCACAGGGATTTGAAGCCGAGCAATTGCGTCGTCGACGGTGACGACCTGGATTTTGCTTCCGTCAAAGTCTTAGATTTCGGCATTGCCAAGCTGGACAGCGAGGATAGCGAAGCTTTAGCCCTGACGCGCACCGGATCATTTGTCGGCACACCATATTATATGAGCCCCGAGCAATTCGAAGCAGACGGGCATGCTGATGTGACAAGCGATATATATGCTACTGGTGTGATTTTGTTTCGCATGTTGTCGGGGCGCTTGCCGTTTGAATCCGAGACCGTCTTTGAGATCAAAGAAGAGAAGATGAATAAACGGGCTCCCAGAATCTGTGACACCACCGATGATACTGATGCTCACGAGCTGGATCGGATAGTCTCGCGTTGCCTTGAAACGGATCCGCATCATCGCTATCAAAGTATGACGTTACTGAAGGAAGCTTTGACCGCCGCTGCCATGGAAATCAAAGCCCGTACCCTTGTCCTGGAGCCGATTCGAGTCGACGATGAGAAGCACCGGGTGGTGCCCAGTGGAATCGATGTGATACCTCTGGCAGTTGAGAAGGAATCGAAATTCGCCAGGTTAAGAAAACCTCTTATTGTCTACGGTATCGGCATTTTGCTGACCATGTGCGCCTTTACCATTGCCCAGGCCATGTTCGTATCTCTTTACCCTATCAAGAAGGCCGAGTTCGAAACCGATAATGCCGATTTGCAAAGAATCGAACATGGAGAATTGACCGCCGGCGAATTGACGATTGTGCGCACCGTCTTCAAGATCGATAAACGAGACAGAAGCAACTGGCACGCTACAAGCAAGGTAGACGATCGAGCGGTCATGCTCCTCTTAAACCATTCGCTCAAAGACATCAGGCGTATCGACTTCAGAGTCGAAGATGGAGTGGCAAAGCAAGAGGATATATCCGATAAGAGCTGCATCTTCCTGAGGAGGTTGCCGCTGAGATGGCTCGGCATGGCAACGACCAATATCACGGATGAGGGTCTTAAGGAGCTCGCTGAGATCCAGTCGCTCAATTATCTTGATTTAACGGACACGAAGATATCGGATGCCGGATTGAGATACATCGAAGCTCTGCCTATCGACACACTGTATCTAAACAATACTGCAGTGACTGATGCAGGCATTCCTTCCTTGTTGAAAATGAAGCGGTTGCAGAGGATTTTCCTGACCGGTACACATATAACGGACAAGGCTCTCCAGGCTCTGGGAGCTAAGCCCCTGGAGAGACTGGCAATTGGTGATGGTGAGGTGAGCGACAAAGGCCTTGAAGAGTTCGGCCGAAAAAATCATTCGCTCAAATGGCTGGATGTCGATCGAGTCAGAGCTATAACATCAACTGGTATCAGATCAATTCGCCACTTGCCGCTCAGACAATTGTTTCTAACGGACTGCAAAGGTATCGACGATGAAACCGCCGCCGAGATTGCCGAATACTGGCCGAACCTGGATGCATTGGGCTTAAGCGGCACGCGCCTTTCCGGTAAAGGCGTCAAGGCGATCGAAAAAATGAGCAGCCTCAGGTCACTCGAGCTGGCCACTCTGTTGCTGGGTGATGATTCGCTCAAACCCGTGCTTTCCTTTCATAATTTGCGCTACCTTGATCTGCGCGAAAATAAAATGACCGATCGACTGGCTCTCCAGCTGGCCAATCTGTCTCAACTGAAGAAGCTCGAACTGAGCCACAACGTCATGATTTCTCCGCAAGCGATAGCCTCATTGAAGAAAAAGCTGCACGATGTTGTGGCTGTAGACAACTACTCAGGACCAACTGTCGATCAAAATGATCTCAACTATGTGATGGGCACGCCCGAAAGCGTCACCGACCCCCCTTAATTCCAGCCTGATCATCAGGTAGTCGTCCGGCTCATGGCAAGAGCTTGAATTACAGAAAGATCGCCGGCCGTCTCGGTCAGTTTACCGTCGCTCATCAAACCAATCTCGTTGAGCCATGCCTCAAACTCGGGCGCCGGTCGCAGCCGCATCAGTTCCCGCAGGGAGGCGATGTCGTGATAGCTGGTCGTTTGATAAGAAAGCATGACGTCATCACCCATGGGAACTCCCATGAAATAATTGACACCAGCGGCGGTGAGGAGAATGCTCAAGTTCTCGAGATCGTTTTGATCGGCATCCATGTGGTTCGTATAGCAGGCATCAACACCCATGGGTACACCAAGCAACTTGCCCATGAAATGATCCTCCAGCCCGGCTCGAATCATCTGTTTTCCGTCTGCCAGGTATTCCGGACCGATGAATCCGACTACATCATTGACGAGAAACGGCTGGAAATGCCGGGCCATGGCATAGCATCTGGCTTCCAGGGTCAGTTGATCGGCATCGTTGTGCGAGCGCGAGGACAATTCGGAGCCCTGACCGGTTTCAAAATACATGACTTGCTTGCCTCTGTTGCAACAGGCCGTTTTCCCCAGCTTATGGGCATCGATCAGCATTTCCAGGTTGATACCAAATGCGGTATTGCCTTTCTCGGAGCCGGCGATGCTTTGAAAAATCAGACCGGCCGGGGCTCCGCTCTGCAGCGCTTTCATCTGCGTCGTGACATGGCTGAGCACGCAACTTTGAGTCGGCACTGCCAGTGCATCGATAACCTTCTGCACGGACTCGAGCAGGCGCCCGACAGTATCAGCTGTATCATATGCCGGATTGATGCCGATGACGGCGTCACCAACTCCGAAGGCAAGACCTTCGTACATGGAAGCCAGAATGCCCTCGATCGAATCAGCCGGATGGTTCGGCTGCAGACGCGCGCCGAGCACACCCTCTCCCCCCAGCGTCGTATTGGCAACGCTGCGAACCGGGAGTTTCCTGGCAGCCAGGACGAGGTCCATATTGGACATTATCTTGCAGACAGCCGCCGCCATCTCGCCTGTAAGAGCGAATCTGATTGAATTGAGATTGACGCTTGAGTCCGGCTCTTTGCCGAGGAGACTCAGGCTTTCGGGCGGAGCCGGAGCAGAGAGGATAAACTCGCGCAATTCGGCTACCGTCCAGGCCTTAATCTGATCGAAAATCGCTTCATCCAGGTGGTCATCGATGAATCTCGTGACCTCGTCCTGCTCATATGGGATGACAGGCTGACTGCGAAGATCCCGCAGGCGGACATCGGCAAGCGCCTCCTTGGCTGCAATGCGTTGACTCTCGGAGTGGGCGGCAATCCCCGCCAGTGCATCTCCCGATTTTGTCTCATTGGCCATCGCCAGCAGTTCTTTCAGACTGCTGAATTCATACTTGCGGCCGGCAATCATTTTCTCGTACGACATTAGCAGTTCCTCAGCCTGTCCCCCGCGAGCGCTGTATAGTGTAACCTATCCTTGCACTCAGGCGAGGGCCTATGACAGATGCAGAGTTGCTCAGGAAGCAAACGCCGGCGCGAATAGCCGTCGGCCGTGCCGGTCCACGCCCGACCACAAAAGCATGGATGAATTTTCGCCACGCCCATGCCGCTGCCAAAGATGCTGTTTTCAGCGAGCTCAGCCCTTCTTTCATCGAGCGGTTTGCAGGCCCTCTCGGCATGCCGGTGATCCAGACTTTGGCTGCCGATCGGCAAGAATTCATTCTCAATCCGCCGAAAGGCAAGCAGACAACTGCGGCGAATATTCAGTTGATTAAGAACAGGTGCCCGAGCGGAAAAGACGTGCAAATCGTCATTTGCGATGGATTGTCGCCGCTGGCCATTGAGGCAACCATCGAAGAGATCCTGCCGATGATCCTCGAGGGGCTTCAAATAGAAAAGATCAGCACTGGTCTTCCCATTCTGGTCAAACACGGGCGAGTGGCTATTGCAGACCAGCTCAGCCACGCTCTTGGGGCCAAGCTGGCCATCAATCTGATCGGCGAGCGCCCGGGACTTTCATCAGGCGTCGGTCTGAGCGCCTACATGACATACAATCCCGGACCGCACACAATCAGCTCGGACAGAACCGTAGTCTCCAATATTCACGCCGGTGCTACACCACCTGTAGAGGCAGGAGCTTTTGTCGTGCACCTGGCAAAAATTATTTTAGAGAAGCGAATGTCCGGCGTCGCCTTGCAGAAGTTGCTGTGAGGCTGGATGAAAGAACGCCCCGGCTCATCGCTTCATACTGATGCTCAGCCATTGATGAGCGTAGGCATAGATATCGGTACCACTTCTACGCATCTGGTTTTCAGCCTGCTGACGTTGACCAATCGATCGCTGTCCACTCAGATACCGCATATGGTGGTAAGCGAGAGGCAGGTTATTTACCAGAGCCCGATTTATTTCACACCTCTTCAGGCTGAAGGAGTCATCGATGCAACCGGTGTGAAAGGCATTTTCGAGGAAGAGTACGCAAAAGCCGGGGTAAACGCTGGTGATATTGCATGTGGTGCGGTGATTATTACGGGCGAAACTGCTCGTTTGCGAAACGCCAGAGAAGTGTTGCATGAAATATCGAATCTGGCAGGAGATTTTGTGGCTGCCAGCGCCGGACCCCTTCTGGAAAGTGTCTTCGCGGCCAGGGGCTCGGGAGCGGCTCAATATTCTCATGAGACCGGTAAAACGGTTTGCAACATAGATATCGGCGGCGGTACCACTAATGTCGCCACTTTTAAGGACGGTCATTTGATCGAGGCCTCTTGCCTGAGGATAGGCAGCAGATGCATTCGACTGTCAGCCGAGGGAAGGATTGTCGAATGCAGCCAATCCGGTAAATACTTGTTGAGCCGATTCCCCGCAGCCTCAGAGGATGATGTTTCGCTGCCGCTGCTTGGCCGTTTCATTGCCGAAATAATCTGCCGGTTTGTCGATTACTCTCAGTCTGAGGAAACTGATGAATTTCATCACGATTGCCTGCTCATGGGCAATCGGCTGTCGCTTGAAAATCCGATCGATCAGTTTTGGCTCAGTGGCGGAGTCGCTGAATTGATTAAGGGCGAGATGAGCGATCCGCTGCGATTCGGCGACCTCGGCTACTTCTTGGCCGGAGGCATGAAGGACGCTATGGAAGAGCGGTCTCTGCCATTTCATATTCCGGATAGTCCCATACGTGCCACCGTCCTTGGTGCGGGAAGCCATTCCCTGCAATTGTCCGGGTGCACGGTCTCGCTCTCGGAGGAGCGCCTTCCGATAAAGGGCCTTCCTATTGTGCGCCCGTTCGCCTCTGGGAACGGCCCGCCAATTGACGGGAGTCCCAGCCAGTTTCACGCTCGCCTGAAAGCCTGCATATCATCGTATGCCAGCGAACTCGAGCCGGTCGCAATCGTTCTCGACTGCATTGAGGATATCAATTATGCGCAGCTGCGTTTGTGGGCGGACGCCCTTGCCTTTGCATTGCAAGAAACTGAGCTACCCGAGCCATACGTCCTGATCATGCCTGGCGATGCTGCTATGGCGCTTGGGCAGCTTTTGAGAGGCAGACTGAATGATCGGGCGATCATTACTCTCGATGGACTGAATCTGGAGATTGGCGATTATATTGATATAGGCAGGCCCCTAGGTGCGAGTGGAACGATTCCAGTTACGCTCAAGAGCCTGATTTTTTCTAAATGACATCAATTTTGACTGGTGCAAATGACCATTTTTCAGGCTCGGTCTTGATTGGCCCAAGAAACGTCACGCTGGCATGACGAACGGATGTTAGCTTTGCCGTTAAAAGGCAGGCGGCGCGGTTCTTGGTTGCTTTGAAAACGAAAGACAGCCTTCACAGGGGACTCTCTCGCAAAGGCAATGAACCTACATCAGCTTTCCTCTGGCGAAGCGTCAATCAAGCAGGTCAAGAGATGGGAAGCGAAACATTCAATCTGATCCCGCAGCATGTTCCAAAAGACGTGCACGCTGGTGGCAAGCCTCATGCACAACTGAGCGCCAAGCTGAGCCGGGAAGTGGATGACTACAAGAGACAGCGGGGTGACGACGATGTTGGCCTGCTTGGTGGTGCAGCCGAGTTCGCCAGCAGTCTCGCTTATCATGGATCGGCCTCATGGCTGAAGGGCGGCTTTCAACTATTCGATGATGCCGCAAACGGGTTGGGCATTTACAAGCAGTTAGGAATCGAGGGTGCCACTCCGGCAGCCGATGGCGTCAGCGCAGCCTTCAATGCCATCGGCATAACAAAGCCCGAGGAGGCCGCATTCGGATCGGGGCGCTGGTACTGGCAGCAGGCGGGCGGCGCCTTCGGCTACGCTGTGCCGTTTATCATCACTCATAATGCTCGCCACTCGCTGCGTTTGTCCGGAGTCGCACGGGCTGAGCGAACGGTCGCGCTAGCATCAAATGGAAAGTTGGCATCCCGTGCAAATGCAGTCAAAATTGCCGACACTGCGGCGACCGGCTTCATGAGCGATTTTGTGTTCCATCCTCTTGAGGGAAATGAGAACACCGGCAGTCTCGCCGATCGAATGCTGCAGCGCACCAGACATGGTGCTACCGGTGCTGCTGTACTGGGCACCATGACGGCGACAAGCCTGCCTCTGCGGCACGCCACGCGATCTGTGGCTGCGGCACTCATGGGCCACGGCTTTGGCAATCGCATTGGCATGGGCCTGTATGAAGGAGGCCTTAACGCCTTAACCGGAATACCGGCAGGGGAAGCGAGCGCTCACACTAGTGCTTTCCTGGAGCATGGTCGCCTGGCTACAGCTGATGAGCGAGCGCAAGCGCGATATTCAATGGCCTTTGCAGGTGGTGTCCTCGGCGCCAGTCACGTCATACCACGTGATAAAAAATCGCTGGAAAATTTCATCACTCAACGATCGAATAAAGACAAGTTGGAAACCCGGCTTAATGAACGCGCCAGAACGCCAGTAAATGGTGACACTACCAATGGTGCGGAAAATGAAAGCCCCAGAGTGACGGGCCAACCTGAACTCTGGAAGCCGAATGGAGATCGATCGGCAGCCCATGCGCTCCTGCAAATAAAAATTCCCGACAAAATTCAGGCTACAGCAGATTCCGGTTTAACCAAGGTCGAGATACATCCTGGCTCTATATTTGCCAGCGCGGATGTGCCCGCTGGACTGAGAGTCTTGGTTGATGTTCCTTCAGATCGCGCGCATGTTTTTGAACCGGTCCTCAATGTCCTGACGAAAGAAGCTTTTGCGGTTATGGGTGACGCTCCGGCTGAACAGGTGAAGGCTTTTAAAGAACTGGCGCAGAGGCAAATCCGAGGAGATCGGGATGCCTTATTGCAATTGCACCCGGATCTGAAAGTGGAAGATATGCCCGAATTAGTCAAAGTCCTCAGGCGAGTGGCCGAACTTTCAGGCGTTAACGAATTCGTTGAATTGGTGGATAGTGCTTTTGCTCAAAAAGTCGATTCCAACCAAAGCACGCCCCAACCCGTCGCATGGCATCAACACCTGCGCCAAATTGCTGAACTTGCTTATGAAGCCTCACGCGGGGAAATACCGCTTGAGAGGCGGCTCGACTTTGTCGGACTGGCTCATGGCGATCCGGTTGAACTGCAAAAATACAATCTCACGAATGATGACTTGCCTTATCTGCGCGAAGCACTGCTGCGTGATGCCGAGACTCGCAAGAACGATGATGGCGGTCGCATGCTTTGGTACGTGCAGCGTTGCTTTATCATTGCTGCAGCTCGGCAGGCGTCAATGACAAATGCCTCTGTAGAACAAGTTGCCGACTTCATCAGCCTGGGGCGTGGTGAGCCGGAAGCGCTCAAAAAATATCATCTTGAGGAATCGGATCTGCCCAGACTCAAAGAGAGCCTCCTCCGCACGGTCTCGACAAACAGCCTGGGTCCGAGAGTCTTTGTCTTGATTCACGAAGCATTTATGCATAAAGAGGGTGTGGAATATAAGAGGACCGACGGCACCGTCCCATTCTCCGGCCCGACACTAGACGATCTCAAGCCTCTGTTGGTGCGCTTCAAGGAATTCATCAATTTGACGAGCGGCGGAGCGAAGAGTGTACCGACGGATGCTCATGGATACGCCAGGTGGCGTCAAGATGTGATCGACTGGCTTAGAAATCCTGCCAATAAAGATCTAATCCGCTACGCCAAAGACTTTAACCGCCTCAACCGCATGAGTGAAGTGGCTGGTCCGCTCGACCATGTATTCGGAACCACGAACATCACCCGCTTCGTCGAAGCTGCAGATAGATACGCGATCCCTGGCCGCCGCTTAAAAATAGATAGTACACCGACCGGACTCGACCGTGCCTTCTTCGATGAGGGTGAGACCGAATACTACGAACGACGAAAGGTCCAGGCGCGCCAGAGAGAATTCGAGAAGAATATGCATGAGGCAGACAATCCGGACTTTGATTCACAATTGCAAGACGATGCGATGTTCCTTGCCAATGAGTTTGACAGAATGAATACTGATCAGTTCGCTCATTGGCTTCACTATGTTTATTCTAAACCCCCCGGTGGCTTGAGCGGCGAAAAAAATCTCTTCAGGCTTCCAATTCCTCAGCGACAGGTTCTGGCTTCTTCCCTCGTGGTCCAGGCATATAATGATTACCTTGATGGAAGGACGGATGCACCTGTAAAGTTGGACTGGCTTCGTGTCTTCCTCGGCAATACTAATGCTGATGCTCCTATTGAGGCCGGAGAGGGCAGACATATCAATAGAAACTTATCAGTGCTCGGCGATTGCGTGTTAGAGCTTAAGGACCCTCAACTCAGGTCGAAGCTTCTCGAATTGAGCCATGATTATCCTTTGGGGTTGGAGAAAGTAATTGATCGTCTGGGTCCAGAGGGGTCGAGGCAATTTCAACTCCTAAAAATGCTGGTCCCTCATTTGCATGGTATTCATCAAGTCGAGTTGCTTTTGCAGGTCATGGACTATGCACGGGATTGGAACAGTGACTACAAACGTGCCACGGAACCTCAAAAGGGAAGCGCAGGCAAACATAAGATCGTTTCTCCCGACTACTTACGGCACCAAGTGGACGATTGGCATGCGGAGAGCATGCACTTGTTGGACGAGATCATCCCACAATCCGATCCT
>JAJPJO010000390.1 GCA_021324135.1 Pseudomonadota bacterium | reverse complement strand
TGCTCAACCGATATCGGTTGAAGCCTACAAACCCCGCCGGAGCGTTCGAATGAAATTCATTCTAAAGTTCTTCCTCTTTAAAAGCTTTAGAATGCAGGATCTGCCGTTTTGCCCAAAATAGAGTGTTGAAAAGCCATCGCAAAGAAATAGAGTGATGAAAAACGCATCTCAACGTCCGAAAACAGCAAACCACAGGCGTGCAGCCAGGAATAAACATAGCATTGGTCTGGCTCTTGCAGCATGCGTCTGTGTTTGCAGCCTCGTGTCCGGCCTGATACCGGCGATAGCGCAGGAAGGTTTTTTTAACGGCATATCGCCGGAGGATGCGGGGCCGGAGCGCTCGCCATTCAATGCGCCCTATACAAAGATGGACCCCAACAAAGAGCCTCAGCAGCGCAGGGCGAAGATTAGCTCGGCAAAGCCCCAGGTTTTTCAAGATGGTCCAAAGGCGCCAACAAATGGGACGGGCGGAGGAAAGAGCAAGCCGCAACAAGCCGCACCGATTACAGTTTATGAAGACGATGACAGCGAGCAGGCTGAAGAGGCGCCAAAGGAAGGACAAGTAAAGGTGCTTGCCTCGATTGTTGTTCCGCATACAAGAAATGTATTAGCAAAAGTCATTGCCTATCCCTGGCCGCTGCGACCACCCACGATCAAGGGTGATCCTCCAAAACCCCTGCCGGAAGAGGAGCCGATGATCAAGAAGATGGTGCTCACCACGGGCTTCCTCAGCCGCACCTCTACAACCACTACCTTCCCTGGCGGCGGTTGGCGTTGGCAGTATGCAATGGCGCGCGCCCTCGATAAGAGTGGTTTTAGCGTTCCACATACAATTGGCATCGAGTATCTCTGGGCGGAGAAGATGGCTCCCTATGTCAAAGCCGAGGTCCTCAAGATCAACAAAAAGGAACTCGAGCGCGAGCAAGCTTTGGCGCGGGCGAATCAGTATTATGACGATAACTTCAAGCTGTTCGAGGCGGAAGCAATCAAACGCGGGCTTGCACCGCATCGCATGACGCGGTCGTATTCTCGCAGCCTGACGCTGGGGAAAAATTACACCACTAATCTCGAGCCGGGCAAGTGGTGGATTCTCGCTACGCACAAAGTGCCGGCGTTGAAGTACTACTGGTTGCTGCCGGTGCAGGTGGAGGCGAACAAGAACAATCGCTTCGTTCTGAATGAAGACAACGCCATTTATGTAGAAGGCGCCTGGTAGCCGTAAACGACCACTTGCACGGTTGGTTTTGCTTGCATGCGCGAGCGTAATGTCTTCATTACCACCTCTCGCAATGCCGCTTTCATGGCACCGATTTCCAGTCCATTTTTGCTTTCGCTGACGAATTTCTCAACGGTGGATGCGAGAATCTGTTTAAGCTCCTCGCGCAACTCGTACCACTCTTCTGATTTTAGGAAGCCGGCCGCACCAACTGTGATACTAGGGCCGGAAACGATTTTTCCGCGTTCATTGATAGCGAGTGAAACTGTGACTATGCCCTCAAGGCTCAATGCACGCCGTTCTTGCACGGAGAAGGTTGTGACTCTCTCTCCTTGTTCGCGATTGTAGAGCACCGCCTGTGATTCCACGGTGCCGATCAGTGATGCTATGCCGTTCTTCAACTCGAAGATCTCGCCATTGTACATCGGGAAAACGTTGCTCGGGTCGAGTCCCCATTCGATCCCAAGCTGGGCATGGTGCATGATATGCCGGCCCTCACCAATCGCCGGAATGAAATAGCGCGGTCGCGTGATCGAAAGCATCAACTTGAGTTCCTCGCGACTGGCATGCTTGCTGACGTGAATGGGCGCAAACTGCCCTGCTTGAATCGTTTTTACCGACAATGAGAGAAGTTGATCGAGCACCATCGCCATGTTCCGCATCTTGCCCGGCATGACATTGGCGCTGTAGATCACAGTGTCGCCTTCTTTCAATCGCACTTCATCGTTTCGCCCATAAGCCAGATCGGTGAGGACATGCAAAGGCTCGCTTTCGATGCCGCTGGCGAGAATGAGGACATGCTTGTCGGCCAGCGTCGACAGCTGCTTGGTGCTCGCTTCGATCTGGCGATCGTATATGAGGTTGCCGGTAACCGCCGCCGAAAGCGTGGTGCTGATCAGCGACTCGCCAAGCAAAACCACTTTGCGGCCGGTCATCTGCGCAATATCGAAGAGGATCTGCAGGCGCGAAGTGTTGGTGCCCGGAAAGACAATCGCCACTCGGCCTGTGGCTTGCTCGACATGCTTGAGCAGATCGGCTTTGATCGACAGCTCCGATAGCGTATAGCCGTTGTTCTCAACCCCGGCTGAGTCGCTGATAAGCAGCATGACGCCTTTGTCTCCAGCGGCAGCCAGACCGGCGATATCGAGGAAGCGCCCATCGACCGGGGTCTGGTCGAGCTTGAAACTGGAGGTGTAAATTATCGTTCCTTCAGGCGTGCCGATGCGCAATGCACAGGCATCAGCTATGGCGTTGTTGACCTGCAGCCATTCGACTTCAAAGGGTCCGATTTGATAAGGTTTGCGGACTTCGATCGTATCGAGGACTTCTGACAATCTTTCAGACTCAGCCTGATTTTGCGACAAAACGGCAGATTGGCTGAGCAATTGCGACACGAAGCGAGGCGCCATAATTTTCGGGATGGCAAGATGTCGCAATAAATATGTAACGGCGCCGGAATGCTCTTCGTGCCCGTTGCTTAATATCAGGGCGAGAATGCGCTCTTGATTTGCCTCCAGAAAATTGGTGTTTGGCAAGAGGAGATCGACGCCCGGCAAGTCCTCAGAAGGATAGGCAGCGCCTGCATCCACAAGAATCATCTCGCCGCCAAAGGTTATAATCCACAGGAGCTGACCGAGCTCGTTTTGACCGCCGAGTGGAATCAACGCCAGGCTGTCATACTGTATATCGGCCGATCCGGTGGCTATGTGTGCCATGTGTTGAGAATTGGCGAAAGAGGAGAAGCTCAAAACACAATTGTATATGTGTATGCCCGTCAGACTGTAAAAATCTGAAGAGCGTAAAATCACAATTAAGTAAGTTGAGGATCGATTTGATGAACAAAACTTTGTCGAGTGCTGAGGTCTTGCTGTTTGGTGGTTCGAATCGAAGCAAAGATAAAGATGCTGTTATCCAGCCGGCTGCTGGTGGAGCGGCGGGCGAGCAACACTTCTCGTACTCTCAATTTTATGAGCTAATCGACGCTTATGAGGCGGAATATAGAGCGCGCGGCGTAAAGGCAGGCGATCGCATTCTCATGACAGGACCGAACAGCGTTCGCCTGGCTGCATCGATATTTGCATGTTGGCGTCTGGGCGTAATGGCCATTCCCGTCGATTTTCGTATGACTGGGCAAGAGCTTGCCAACGTTGCGCTCAAGGTCGATGTGAAATTGGCGCTCGTTTCTCAACGATTTGCCGACCGCGCTAAGCTCGAGGAAAATGTCGGGGACAAGAAGAAACTGATCGCGACACTGGAAGATTTTGCTGAGAGCGGCAAACAGAGCGGGTCTCAAGGCGCAGGCGGATCGGCAGGCACGAGCGGATTCAATGCTGACCACAATTTTTCTGCGCTGATGATTCTCACATCCGGAACCACCGGCACACCCAAAGGCGCAGTTCATGACTTCCATTCGCTGCTAGCGAACTTTAGCGAGCTTGGTGAGCTGGCAGGCCTGGATAGCGAAGTGGTTGCGCTATTGCCATTGCCGGTGAGCCACATTTTTGGGTTGGAAGTGTTGGCATGCTGCATCGTATATGGTGCCACCATTCTTTTCTGCGAATTGGAGCCGAGCAAATTCGTAGCGGCAATCAACAAACATCGGCCCCACATTTTGTCGGGTGTTCCGCTCATGTACGGATCGCTGTTGAGCGACAGTGTGCCTGCCGGCGCCGTCGATCTGTCGCGCACGCGCGTTTTACTTTCCGGGGGCGCACCACTGCCGGTGACTCTGGCAAAAGACTTCGAGAAGAAATTCGGCAAACGGATCAACAACGGCTACGGCTCCACAGAATCTAAGATCATCGCCTTGAATCTTGATGGGCCGGTCGAATCAATCGGCCGTCCCGTGCCATCGGTGAAGGTGCACATTATTGATAAGGACGGAAACGACCTGCCCGAAGGATCCGAAGGCGAGATTGTGATCGAAAGTCCTCATTTGATGCAAGGCTATCTTGGACAGCCAGAGACGACGAAGGAAGTTATGACCGAGCGCGGTTACCGCACAGGCGATATCGGCTATCTGAAAGACGGATACATCTTCATCTCCGGACGCGCTAAAGAGATGATTGTAGTAGCAGGGAATAAAGTATTTCCATCGGAAGTCGAGGAAGTGTTATCGAAAAATCCGCTGGTTGCCGAAGTTGCAGTCACCGGTCCGGAACATCGCAAGCTGGGACAAATTGTGAAAGCGACGATCGTGGTTAAGGATGAGCAGCTCAGCAAGAAGCTTGAAGAGGGTGCCAACAAGCCGGGCGATCCCGGCTCAAAAGAAGCGCGCGAAGAGATACTGAAAAATTTGAAGCAATTCTGTCAGGAGAATTTGAAGCGCGAATTGAGGCCGATGGAATGGGATCTGCGACCATGCTCACAACCTCTGCCGAAAACACGAAGCGGAAAAGTCGATAAGAAAGGGCTCGCTTAGCTGCCGTACTCAATGAAGAAATCGAACAAGCAGAGGCAGAGTCCGTTATCCGCCTCACAGTTGCGTGAACACTGGATCGATCTTGCTGCGTTTCTGGCAATTGCTTTTGTAAATCTGCTTGTATTTCACCATACGTTCGATCTGTATTTTTTTAGTGATGATTTTTGCCATGTATGGTTCGTGCACGACTTGATCCACAACTCGCCGCAATACTTTTTTCAAAGATTGCACTTCGCCTGGATAGACGAGAGCATACAGCTGGTCTTTCGCCCTATGGTAGAGCTGACTCTGGCTCTGAACTATCTATGCGGAGGAGCTGACGCTCGCGTTTATCATTTGACCAACTTGCTGCTGCACACCTGCACCGCATATGGTGTGTTCGGCGTAAGCAGACGACTTTTCAGCCTTGCTCAGCCCCGCCAGCAACGTTTGGCTGCATTCTTGAGTGCAATTATCTTTGCCGTTTATCCATTGCATTGCGAAGCGATTGAGTGGATCGTCGGCAGGGTAGATCTATTGTGCACCTGCTTCTATCTTGGCTCCCTCTGGCTCTTTTTGAAGAGTCGTCAGGATAAAAATCGTTCGTCCCTGATTGGCAGCCTCATTTGTTTTGCTTTCAGTCTCTTGTCGAAGGAAACTGCTGTTACTCTGCCGGTAATCATTTTCCTCTTCCTCGTCACTTGTGAAAAAACTGCAGGCGAACGGCGCAACCAGCGATGGATTGACTCTATAAAAGTTAGCATGCCTTACTGTCTCGTCCTGGCAGGCTTCTTACTGCTTAGATCTTTTGCGCTGTCAACTCCAATTGGTGGCTACCAGGGCGCGTTCGGACAAATGCTCAGCGATACTGTTCTAATCAGGCTAAGTTTGCCCGATACCATTCTTAAGTTTCTCATACCAACAAATGCGGATGTAGTGCCAGTTGGCGGAAAGCTGACATGGGCGCTTCGCGGGCTGTATTTATTTACCGGGGTATTTCTTCTGCATCATCTCTACTTTCCATGGGCTCCCTGGCTGAGAAGAATGCTCGTATTCTTGATCGCGTTCTTGCTTATTACCCCGCTGCCTACCTGCCAGGTCCTCTATATCTCGGCTAACTTGATTGGTAGCAGGTTGGCATATTTGCCTTCCGTGCCCTTTTGCATTTTGCTCGTGCTACTCTTGTTTCCTTTCGCTGCTTCTTCACCGGCAGGCGAGCCGAAGATAGGAAGCGGCGCTGCCGCTCTGATTAATCGTGCTTCGTCCTATGGCGCTTATCTATTGTTAGCAGCATTCATCGTTGTTTTTGGAATCATTACTTGTAGAAACGATCTGGCCTGGCTTCATGCCAGCGAAGCAACCGTTTCCTTCCTGCGCGGAATGAAAGAGGAACTGAAGCATCTTCCTGCCGGCACGAAGTTGGCCCTGCTCAATCCGCCGGGTTATGTGGAAGGAGTCTCGATGTTCAGTTCAAATGCATATATCAAGTCCGCACTGCAGCCGCCGTTTCAGCAAGAAGATCTTTCCGGGAGATTCGGGACGCTCGAGATGTTGAGATTGATTGATGTAGATCTGTTGAATGTCTCGCGTTTGAGGGAGATGGTATCATCGGGCGAGTATACGTTTTTCTATTGGAACAGTACCCGCTCGCAGTTGATTCCCGCCTCGCAGAATGAAGAGATGTGCTGGATGGAAACAGCGACGCCGGCGCGTCCGGAAATCACGCTCGAGCGACACTGCAAGGTAGAAACGCACGGACGGATCTATGAGCGATATTACTTCAACGTACTTCCGAACTCGGCAGCCAGATTTTTTGATTTCCTGGACGTCGAAATCGAGACGGATCCGCATTCGATTCCAGCTCCAGAATTTCGTGTACCACATGTGCTCGTATCGTGGACGAGCGGATATGATGAGCGCTTCGATCAGTTCTCGCCAATAAAGCGCTGGCTCACTCCCGGCTGCCATAGAGCTGCCTATCGTGTGGCAGTCAGCGAGCGTGCCAGTTGGTTTCTTCCCCGTCAAGTCGGTCAGATCTATCTCGATCTTATTGCTCCTGCCAGACATGTATCGTTAAAACTGGTGAGCGGGAAGCATCTTGTAGGCAGACTCTGGACGGATCAGACTGCACTGCGTGAATGTGCTGACGGACTCCACGAGATTAAGGATCGTGATTGTGTTTTGAATTATGATGTTTCAGAAATCAGCGGTGCTAAGTTCGCGGTTCTGGAGATTTCAAAGCGATATTACAATTTCGAGCAGCTGACCGGCACATTTAGACAGAGTAAACTATCGCTCCATGACTGCAGACGGCTTCGTTTGCCTGAATTGCAGGGGCGCATCTCGATACCTGTTCAAACATTTCCGGCGAAGGGTTGGTATCATGTGCGTGTGGCAGCAATGTCCCCGGATGAGAAAATCCTCGGCTACGTTTCAGATCCGATCTATATATTGGTGCCGGACAGATGAGCCACTCGCTCCTATTAGCCACCGGAGATATTGATGAGCAGGGGTGAAGCGACGCGATCGCAGCCCAACCATCGGGAGGTTCAGGGCATTGACTTTAGATACGGCTCGAATTGAGAGACTGCACGCAATTGCATCTAAGGATGCTCAGCAGTGTCCCCCCTATGATTCCAAAATCGATGCGCTTGTTGAACAATCGCTGCGCTATCTTGAATCCGATGAAGCGCATGAGAGTGTTCGAATCGATGCATACTGGCCGAAGTGGGACAGCCCATGGTGGCATATGTTGCTGTTGCATGAGATGGGCTTGACCAGCCGCATTCCCGAGGCAATCGTCGAAGCGATTACAAGCGCCCTGGATAAGCATTATCTCAAGTTTTTCCCCTTTACCGAAGAAGAAGTGCCCTCAGGAGTTGATCCACTCAACCAGGTCGCTTGCCATTGTCAGCTGGGGACGATGCATCAGCTGCTCACCACATATGGTATCGATGTCGACAGTCGTCTGCCCTGGCTGCGACCCTGGTATCTTCGCTATCAATTACAAGACGGCGGGCTGAACTGCGATGAGGCTGCCTACACTCGCGCGGTTCAGAAAAGCTCTCTTGTATCGACACTGCCTCCCCTGGAAGCAATGCTTGCAAGCAAAGATCCGGCACCAGATGAAGTGGCGTACCTGGATTGCGGCGCCAAATATCTTATCGAGAAAAAACTGTGGCGGAGCAGCTCAACTGGTAAGCCGATTGATAAAGACTGGCTCGAGCTCTGCTTCCCGCGATTTTATCATTATGATGTTCTCCGGGGATTATCGTTCCTCCTTGCCTGGGCGCGCCGGTCAGCGAAATCGCTACCGCTTGAGGCAGTTGCCGAATGCATCGAGCATATCGACAATCAATTTCCGGACGGTCGCATTCGCATCCAGCGCATAGCCTGGGCGGGAGCCAACACGCGCTATTTCGATCGATCGACTGGAGTCTGGAGCAAGCGCCCTGCGCAAAGCCACCCACTTTTGCAGGCCATGAGCCAGGTCGGTGCTATCTCCCATACCCTGACACAGGACTGGAGCGATGCACGCGCTAATCTGCTTGCGATTATCGACGCGGGGCTTATTGAAGAGATTGCACCATCGGGTATGGCGCGCAGTCATCTCAAATAATCAAATTTAAATCCCCGAATTCATGCCATAGATACTTCAAGTCGATCGCCTCTTTATAGGCAGACATTATCGAGTCGGTCGGCAAAAATGCCGCCAGCAAATCGAGATGGCT
>JAJPJO010000553.1 GCA_021324135.1 Pseudomonadota bacterium | reverse complement strand
TCGTCTGGCTCACATCATCTATCTGTATAACCAGACGCGCAGCAATGATTTAAGTTGCTCGACATCGACCGGCTTGGCGATGTAATCGGAAGCTCCGGCTTCCAAGCACTTCTCGCGATCGCCTTTCATAGCCTTAGCCGTGAGAGCGACGATTGGAATATCGCTGAATTGCTCTAAAGCGCGGATGCGCTGAATAGTTTCCAGACCATCCATCTCAGGCATCATCACATCCATGAGAATGACTTCGATGCCCGGCGTCTCCTTCACGATCCGGATGGCATCCTCACCGCGCTCGGCAAACAAGACTTCCATCTTCTGAGCCTCGAGAATGCTCGTCAGAGCGAAGATGTTGCGCACATCGTCATCGACGATCAGAATCTTGCGACCGGTCAATATGCGGTCGTGCGATTCCTCCTGTTGAATCAACTTCTGCTGCGAGTCGGGCAAGCCCTGCTGAACGCGATGCAGGAAGAGTGATGTCTCATACAACAGCCTGCCAGGCGACTCGGCTTCTCTGACCAGAATTGTCTTCCTGGACGCTTTTTCAGGCAGTCCTTCCTCCGGCGCAAATCCTTTTTCGGAATAAACGACCACAGGCAATTGCCGTAAGTCAAGATCGGCTCGGATTTTTCTGATCAGCTCATAACCGCTCATGTCGGGCAGCTCCAGCGCCACGACCAGGCAATCGAATTTCTTCGTTTCGAGCAGTTTCAATGCATCCTGGGCGTTGTGAACGATCTCGCTTTCCACATCGCCCTCGCCGATCAGCTCAAGGATGGTTTGGCATTCGTCCTCATCGGACTCGACCAACAACAGATTCTTCACCGGTCGGTCGATAAAGGATTTCACGCCGGTGAGCGCTTCATTGATCGCCTCCCTGTTAGTCGGTTTGTTGAGGTAGCCGATCACTCCGGCTTCATAACCTCTCTCTTCCTCTTCACGGCATGAGATCACGTGCACGGGTATGTGGCGTGTCGATGGATCGTGCTTCAATCGATCCAACAATGTCCAGCCGTCCATATCGGGAAGATTGAGATCGAGCGATATGGCTGCCGGTTTGAATCGACGAGCAAGAGCCAGCGCCGCTTCGCCGCTTATGGCCACGATGCCCTTGAAGCCGGCTTCGCGAGCCATGTCGAGGAGGAGGCGAGCGAAGTCGGTATCGTCCTCGACTATGAGCATGACTTTGTCGCTCTCGTGCAAGCTGCCGCGATCGTCGGCAACCGACGTTTCAAGCAGCAGGGCGGCATCACCGGTGGTATCGGTTGAAGGCACCAACCCTTCCCGCACACCATGCTGAGGCGCATAGCGAGTCGTGCGGTGCTGCGGGCTCGGGGCTCTGTACACGGTCGGCAGGAAGAGGGTGAACGTGCTTCCGGCTCCCGGTGCGCTCACTACTTTGATTTCGCCGCCGAGCAAGTTGGCGATTTCGCGACTGATTGGCAGACCAAGACCGGTTCCGCCATATTTGCGGCTCGTGGATCCGTCCGCTTGCTGGAACGCCTCGAATATGATCCTCTGCTTGTCTCGCGGAATGCCGATGCCGCTGTCCACAACCGAGAACTGGACGACGGAGGAGGCGCTGTTGAGCATATCGCGATCGCGGCTCCAGCCCTCCTTGGCCAGCGTCACTTGCAATGTGACGTTGCCGTGCTCGGTGAATTTGAATGCGTTCGACAGGAGATTCTTCAGCACTTGTTGCAAGCGCTTCGAATCCGTGACCAGCGACTTGGGCACGTTCGGGTCGATATCGATTTCGAAGCCCAGGTTCTTCGTCTCGGCAACTTGCCTGAAGTTGCGCTCCAGCGATTGCTCGATTTCGTAGAACGGCACATCGACGATGTCGATGGCGATCGTTCCCGATTCGATCTTGGACAGATCGAGGATGTCGTTGATCAGCTCCAATAAGTCGGAACCGGATTCGTGAATCGTCTTGGCGAAGTCCACTTGCCTGTCCGTGAGGTTGCCCTCCGAATTCTCCGACAGCAACTTGGAGAGAATCAGCAAGCTGTTGAGCGGTGTCCGCAATTCGTGCGACATGTTGGCAAGAAACTCGGATTTGTATTTCGATGTGAGCGCCAGCTGCTCTGCCTTTTCTTCCAGCGAACGGCGGGCTTGCTCGATTTCCGAATTCTTGCGCTCCACCTCGGAGTTTTGCGCAGCCAAGAGTTTTGCTTTTTCCTCGAGTTCTTCGTTCGTTTTCCGCAACTCTTCTTGTTGTCTGGTGAGCAGATCTTCTGAAGCTTGCAGGGTTTTTGCCTGTTGCTCGAGCCGGCGGTTTGTTTCCGTGAGCTCTTCTTGTTGGGCTTGCAGTTCTTGCGCCAGAGATTGTGATTGTTTGAGGAGGTTTTCGGTTCTCATGTTCGCTTCGATTGTGTTGAGCACGATACCGATTGACTCTGTGAGCTGGTCGAGGAACATCAAGTGCGTTTCGCTGAACATCTGGAATGACGCCAGCTCGATAATCGCCCGCACCTCACCTTCGAACAAGACGGGCAGTGCCACTATGTTCAGTGGCGTCGACTCACCCAGTCCGGAGCTGATCTTGATGTAATCGTTCGGCACATCGGCGATAACGATTCGTTGCTTCTCGAGCGCGCACTGACCGATCAAACCTTCGCGCAGCCTGAATTTTTCCGAGAGCTGTTTGCGTTTTTGATAGGCATAGCTGCCCAGCAATTTCAGTACCGCTTCGCCTTCGTCCTCTTCATTTATGTAGAACACACCAACTTGAGCTGACACCAGCGGCGCCACCTCCGACAGAATGAGGTTGGCGACCGTGAGCAAGTCTCTTTGACCTTGAAGCATTGATGTAAACTTGGCAAGGTTCGTCTTGAGCCAGTCTTGCTCGGTGTTTTTCTGGGTCGTGTCCTTGAGGTTCTTGATCATCTCGTTGATGTTGTCCTTCAAGGATGCGACTTCGCCTCTCGCCTCCACGTCGATGGCTCGTGTCAAGTCACCCTTCGTCACAGCGGTTGCCACTTCCGCGATGGCGCGCACCTGGGTCGTCAGGTTGGCAGCCAGCTGGTTGACGTTGTCTGTTAGGTCTCTCCATGTACCGGCTGCGCCAGGCACCAACGCTTGTCCGCCGAGCACACCCTCGACGCCGACCTCGCGAGCCACTGTCGTAACCTGATCGGCGAATGTCGCCAGCGTGTCGATCATCTCGTTGATTGTGTCGGCGAGCGCGGCGATTTCACCTTTGGCTTGGAACACCAGTTTGCGTTTCAAGTTGCCTTGCGCCACCGCGGTCACGATACCGGCGATGCCCCGCACCTGCTCGGTGAGGTTGCCGGCCATGAAGTTGACGTTGTCCGTGAGGTCCTTCCAGGTGCCGCCCACCCCCTGCACGACCGCCTGACCTCCGAGCTTACCTTCAGTACCCACTTCGCGGGCAACCCGTGTAACTTCTGATGCGAAGGCGTTGAGCTGGTCCACCATGACGTTGATCGTGTTCTTGAGCTCCAGGATCTCGCCCTTCACATCGACGGTAATCTTCTTCGTCAAGTCGCCGCGGGCAACAGCCGTCGTCACCTCCGCGATGTTACGCACCTGAGCCGTGAGGTTCGATGCCATTGAGTTGACGTTGTCCGTCAGGTCTTTCCAGGTTCCCGACACTCCTTTCACAACCGCCTGACCGCCGAGCTTACCCTCCGTTCCCACCTCGCGGGCAACCCGGGTAACTTCTGATGCGAACGAACTGAGCTGGTCCACCATCGTGTTGATCGTGTTCTTCAGCTCGAGGATTTCGCCGCGCACGTCGACTGTAATCTTCTTCGACAGGTCGCCGTTCGCCACAGCGGTTGTAACTTCCGCGATGTTACGCACCTGCGATGTAAGGTTCGATGCCATGTAGTTCACTGAGTCCGTCAGTTCTCTCCATGTACCTTCAACACCCTTCACCTGCGCCTGACCGCCGAGTTTTCCTTCCGTACCCACTTCCCGGGCAACCCGGGTAACTTCTGATGCGAATGATGTGAGCTGGTCCACCATCGTGTTGATCGTGTTCTTCAGCTCGAGGATCTCGCCTTTGACGTCGACGGTGATTTTCTTGGTCAGGTCTCCTTTAGCCACAGCCGTCGTCACTTCCGCCACGTTACGCACTTGCGATGTCAGGTTCGATGCCATGTAGTTCACGTTATCCGTGAGGTCTTTCCATGTACCGCCGACACCCTGCACGATTGCCTGTCCACCGAGCTTTCCTTCTGTACCGACCTCTCTCGCCACACGTGTAACTTCCGAGGCGAAGGCGTTCAACTGGTCCACCATGACGTTGATCGTGTTTTTGAGCTCCAGGATTTCGCCGCGCACGTCCACGGTAATCTTCTTCGACAGGTCGCCTTTCGCCACAGCCGTCGTCACTTCCGCGATGTTACGCACCTGGGATGTGAGGTTCGACGCCATCAGGTTGACGTTATCGGTAAGGCCCTTCCAGGCGCCGGTCACACCTTGCACGTCCGCTTGTCCGCCGAGCTTGCCTTCGGTTCCCACTTCGCGAGCCACACGTGTGACTTCCGCCGCGAATGATGAGAGCTGGTCCACCATTGTGTTAATCGTGTTTTTCAGCTCCAGGATCTCGCCGCGCACATCGACTGTAATCTTCTTAGACAGGTCGCCGTTCGCCACAGCCGTCGTCACTTCCGCGATGTTACGCACCTGGGACGTGAGGTTCGATGCCATCAGGTTGACGTTATCCGTGAGACCCTTCCAGGCTCCGGACACACCCTGCACATCCGCCTGACCGCCGAGCTTACCTTCGGTTCCCACTTCGCGAGCCACACGTGTGACCTCCGCTGCGAATGATGAGAGCTGGTCCACCATGACGTTGATTGTGTTTTTGAGCTCCAGGATTTCGCCTTTGACGTCGACGGTGATTTTCTTGGACAGGTCGCCGTTCGCCACAGCCGTCGTCACTTCCGCGATGTTACGCACCTGAGAGGTGAGGTTCGATGCCATGTAGTTCACCGAGTCCGTCAAGTCTTTCCAGGTTCCGGACACACCTTTGACGTCCGCCTGACCGCCGAGTTTTCCTTCTGTACCTACCTCTCTTGCCACCCGTGTAACTTCAGACGCGAATGATGAAAGCTGGTCCACCATTGTGTTGATTGTATTCTTGAGCGCCAGGATCTCGCCTTTGACGTCGACGGTAATCTTTCTTGAGAGGTCGCCTTTCGCCACGGCCGTCGTCACGTCTGCGATGTTACGCACCTGGGATGTGAGGTTCGATGCCATGTAGTTCACTGAGTCCGTCAGTTCTCTCCAGGTTCCCTCCACGCCTTTGACCTGCGCCTGACCTCCGAGTTTGCCTTCCGTACCTACTTCTCTTGCCACCCGTGTAACTTCAGATGCGAATGATGAAAGCTGGTCCACCATTGTGTTGATTGTGTTTTTGAGCTCCAGGATTTCGCCTTTGACGTCGACGGTAATCTTCTTGGTCAAATCGCCGTTCGCCACAGCCGTTGTCACTTCCGCGATGTTACGGACTTGAGCCGTAAGGTTTGATGCCATTGAGTTGACGTTGTCCGTCAAGTCCTTCCAGGTACCCGACACACCCTTAACTTGTGCCTGACCTCCGAGTTTACCCTCCGTTCCTACTTCCCGGGCGACCCGGGTAACTTCTGATGCGAACGAGCTGAGCTGGTCCACCATGACGTTGATTGTGTTCTTGAGCTCCAGGATTTCGCCCTTAACGTCAACGGTGATCTTTTTGGAAAGATCACCGTTGGCAACAGCTGTCGTCACTTCCGCGATGTTACGTACCTGAGCGGTCAGGTTCGATGCCATCGAGTTTACAGATACTGTCAGGTCCTTCCACGTTCCCGACACGCCCTGCACCTGCGCCTGACCACCAAGTTTTCCTTCCGTTCCCACTTCCTGCGCCACGCGCGTCACTTCTGAGGCAAACGATGACAACTGCTCCACCATCGTGTTGATCGTTTTAGCCGTGCGCAAGAACTCACCCTTCAGAGGACCGCCCTCAATCTCGAGAGCCATGGTCTGCGAGAGATCGCCTTTCGCCACAGCGCCGATAACGCGTGAAACTTCAGTTGTCGGTCGAACCAGATCGCCCACCAGCGTGTTCACCGACTCGATACAATCGGCCCAGCCGCCGGTGGCTTCGCCGAGCGTCGCCCTCTGCCTGATCTTTCCTTCCTTACCCACGACGTTTGATATGCGTCCCATCTCTGCCGTGAGGCGCTGGTTCAGGTCGGCGACATGGTTGAAGGCCTCGGCGATCTCGCCTGCCATGCCGGTTTCATCAAGCGGCAAGCGCACGGAGAAATCTCCGCGTGCCATCAAACGTAGTGCCTTCAGCAGTTGTTTGGCATCGACGGACTGCTCGCCTGTCGCCCTGCCATTCTTGGCTACATTGGTGGTGGGCATGTTCGTAACTCCTGAATCTGATTGTGGAAGGAACCTTGAGAGTGTCTGCTGGAAATTTAGGTCAAAATTTAGAGCACGTTCGCACCGCAACCTTGCGATTGCGGTCAGAACACTAACTGAGGCAAGTCACCTCCAATAGCGTGAAACTATCTGGAGCCGCAGCCTCAGGGCTTATGGCCGCCGCTCAATCGAGCGGCGATGTCGGACTCACTTGAGAGATCGATTTAAAGACGAGCCTCTCGGGTCTCATCGAGCTCGCATTTCTGCGCGCTCTGGTTCTTCTGAGCTCCGAGCCAAACGAAGGGAATGCTCGGTCTCATTTAGCTGATGATGGACGATCCCGGAGTTCGGCTCGAGAAGGTCTGACACCAACCAGGACACATGTGAGCGATTGATTTCTCAATACTCGGACTCTAGATTGCATAAAAGCATTCTTCCTTAACTTTATCAATATGAACCAAGCAGCGGCCGCAATTCTTACCTTAAATGTTGGTTGACTTGAGAAAATGTAACTGATGTCATGGTAGCTCAAAGGCTTGTCTGCCAAGCCATAATCGCCTTATGCCCGCATCGATTCCGGCCCGGGGCCGACCTCATGCCAGAAGCATGTCTCGACAGTGTTTGTCGCGCAATCGCCAGATGGCCGCATCGGTAATGAAGTGATGGTAGTTGACGCAGCCGAGAACCAGGCCGCCGACCATGCCGTAATCCAATCCGAGCTGCATGAAGAAGTGCGGGATGCCGACATAGAAGAAGCAGCCGGTGAGGATGACCGTGCCGATGTACTTTAGAGCAGGCCATTTAAGCACTTCCGTGGCCATATTCCAGGGATTCATACCCTGTGGAATGCCGCGCTCTTTCAGGTAGTATGCCAGGCAGACGGCCAGATACTGGCTGCCGTGATAGAAGCCCGGGACGTAAAACCACATCATCGCGTTGGCGGTGCCTTTGGAAAGACCCAGGCAAGCCACGGTCGTAATTAGCAAAATGGCTGGAATCGGTAAGAATTTTTTCTCGCGCAGAAACTTTCTGATCACGATGAAGCCGAAGGCCACTGCAAGTATGATGGCAATCCATCTTGTCGCATGCAGAAATAGAGGCGGCAACGGCCCCCAGAACGGAATGGCCACGCCGTAGAAATTGCGCGGGCTGAAGTCCTGTATTGTCAGGAAGCGAACGATGACGTATCCCGACATCGCCAGCATCATCCAGCGAAAGATTTCGCGCTCGACATTACTGAGGAAATAGCCGCGCTTATAGCAATAAATCATCGAGATGCCGAATGCCTGCATCGAATAATGCCAGAAGACGGTAATCAGATAAAGGTAAACCAGGGCGCTGGTGAACTCGGGCTTGGTGAGCCCGAGAACGAAGATCGGAATGATCGAATAGACCAGCCAGGTCCGGTAAAACTTGAAGCGAGTTCGATCTTCCTTGCTCCCCCAGATTCGCATGTATGTGGCCGTATTGTGCGAGTCGGCAAATATATGCTGGCTCATGAACATGATTGTGATCAGAGCCATCTGGCTCGGTTGGCTCATATCCGTCGGGACGAGCCACTGCTTGTCCATGTACAGATAATTGATCAACATGAATACGAGCACACCACCCCCGGTGACAAAGAAAAAGTCGAAAACCGGGTGAATGATCCAGGGATATGGTTTTTGGGTGGTTGTGGCCGTTGTCCCTTTGGGAACGTCAGGTACATTCGTACCAGCAATGCTACTACTAACCAAGGTTTTGCCCCTTCCTGTTGCGCAATAGGGTACTTCGCGTTTTACGCCGGCCGATTTCATTGTACCCGCTGGCTATGAGGCTAAACCGCGGTGTAAACGGTTGAATCAACCTGCTCAGGTTCTAGGCTCTCTGGTGCTCTTAGCCATCCAGTCGTTGAATTCTGTATCGAGACGGCTCAGCTCCTCGCTTGAAATCAAGCCCCGTCTCATCGCTTCAAACACCAAGCGCACCCGCATGTTTACAAGCTCTGATGCCGTTTTTGATTGCAAAGCCTTATCCTCGGCGAAGAGCAGTTTCTTATAAAGCGAGCTGATGCGATTCTGAACGCCACGCAAGCTGAGCAGGCGTCGCTGCGCCATGGCTTTATCAGTCAATCCCAGAGCCAGATCATGCAGGGTCTCCAGATCGATATCGCTGAGCATGTTGTGCTGTTGGGCGCTCTGCGCTTTGCGCGCGCAGGGATCGATGTAAGCATTGTTATGCAAGAGCAGGCTCGCCACTGCATAGACAAAACGGTCATCGCTGCTTGTTTTTACAACAAAACCATAAAGCGCTTCTGGAGGCATCGTCGTGAGCGCCAGATCGCGGAAATATGTCTCGCGGCACTTGTCCGGCCAGAAGAGAATCTTTGCTTGCGGGCGGCTCTGCCATATTTGCCCGGCAACTTGAACGCTGTTTGAGCCTGGTGCCATCTCCAATACGACCAGATCAGGCGCCATTTGATCGATCATCTCCGCCGCTTCCGTGCAGCTGTTTGCCCTTGTGCAGGCGACCGGAAATTTCAACTCGCTCTGCAGGAGCCCGATCACATGGGCAGCAAAGGCGCTCGTGCTCTCCGCTATTAATATTGAATAGGGCCTGGCCTCGGGGGCGGGCGGTTTCTTTTCGATTTGAGGCTCGTGATCGGCGCGGGGATTGAAGCGCAGTTGAGACTCGACCAGAAAGGATGGGGTTGGATGATCCAGATTACGTGCGTCCATGTGCGGGTCCTCTCAGCAACTGACTGTGAATATATGCTTTCGAGTTGATCAATTCCTGATCAAAGTGGAAACGCTCCGACGCCGCCGGCGTAATCGCCGCCGCTTCTTGGCAATAGGCATCTTTGAGCGATGCGGCTACTGCTCCTCGGGGGCATTGAGGCGGTAGCCGAGGCTATGAACCGTTTGAATCAATGACGGCTGCCCCGCCTTATCGATTTTTTTGCGAATCTTTCGAATGCATACATAGAGCGAGTCGATGGAAACCTCGGCGTCCGCCTCCCAGCAGCGGCGCAAGAGCGCCTCGGTGCTGAATACCTCGCCCGGGTGCCGGAAAAAGAATTCCAGAACGGAATACTCGAGCGGCTGGAGCGAGACGTCTTCACCATCTCGGGTCACCTTGTGCGTTTTTGTATCGACCACCACGTCCCCCCAGCGGAGGACATCCGACTGAAGCATGGTCGGACGGCGCAGCAGGGCCCGAACCCGGGCGCACAATTCCTTCATGTGAAACGGCTTGGTCAAATAGTCGTCCGCGCCTGAATCGAGACCCAGCTCCTTCTCTTCGATTTCGCGCTTGCCGGTGAGCATGAGAATCGGGGCGGCACCGGCATGCGATCGATATTGCTTGCATATTTCTATGCCGCTCAACTCAGGCAACTGCCAATCGAGTATGACCACGTCGTACTCGAAGGCCTCGAGCATTCCTGTGGCCTCGCGACCGGAGTGAGACATGTCTACCTTGTAGCGTTCGTTTTCCAACGCTTGTTTAACTGTGTTCGCCAGGTTGACGTCGTCCTCGACGAGCAGAATCTTTGGCATGAGGGCTGCGCGAGTGCTGTAAGCAAGTAAGCCAGTCAGCTTAACTGAGCTGTAACGCTATTAGATTATCACGCCATGGCCAGCAAATTAATCCCTTTTGGGCACAGGCAGGGATTGATTAAACAAGGACGCGCTACGCGGTTGCGCAGCGCGGTCCTTTAGCGAGCACCCATGAGCATGTTTGGGTCAAGCTATTTCCATGTCGGGCAAATCTAATGCCGCTTGCTTCTGGAGCTTTTTGTTCTGATCGAAATGAGGAAGGAACATCGGCTTCTTGCCATCGATGATTTTGGCTTTCTGATCTCTAAGGGTCTCCGGATCGATTTTGTTGTCTTTCAAAATCTTGAGAAAAACGGGATCTTCAAGGGCCCCCGATCTCTGGACCAGATCGCGGAAGCGTATCGCTCCCTTGCCGACGGCTGCGCTGGGATCCTTATCCACGATCTGTCCGAGCAGCTCGATTGCGGCCGTGGTATCAGCTTTGCCACCGCGCTGCAGGAGGAACTCGGCCCGATCCATTCTGGCTTGATTCGGTGCATCCTTGAGATCACAAAGCTTCTGAAGCGCGCCCATCGAATGCCATTCTTCCGATTGCGCCTTATTCATATCCATTCTGTTTTGATAGACATCAGGATAGAATTTCGCTAGATACTGATCGACCATTTCCGATCCACCCTTCATTTCTTCCCACTGATTCAATTTCTTTTGCACGTCAGGCGGCAGTTTTGCAAATGAATCGCCGTAGACCTTTTCGGCCTGGCGCGCGGCCATCGATGTCTTCTTGGCCTGCATACCAGCCTTCATGATTTCCTGATCGATCTGAGGGTGGTTGGCGAGCGCCTGGTCTGCGCTTCTAATATCCTGCCGGAAGCGTTGATCCCATTGCGGTTGGCTGAGTATATCCTGAACGGTTCTCTGCACTTCTTGCGCCAGGGCTTCCGCTGTGTCGGGTCTCAAACCGTTTCGAATGAAATTGCGGGTGACGTTCGAGACTGAATCTTCCAGAGCATTCGCCAGAGCTTCTCTGGTTGTCAGCGGGTGTTTTTTGAAGTCGCCCTTTTCACCGAGCTCTATTTTTTGCTTGCCGATAGCAGCCTCACCGACTTTGTTTGCCTCAGGCTCGCCCGCATCCTGGGCGACTGCGACCTTGCCACCAGCTTTGATGGCTTGCTCACCGCCGTTTGCCGCGGCTGCCGGCGTTGGATTGGCAAGGGCCGCGCCTGCCGCTTGTGTCCAGTCACCCTTTGCCTTTGCTGCATCCGTTGTAGGAACTTCGCTGACGTATTGTGCTATGTCTACCATGATTTCCACCTCTTACCTGTCGTGTACCTTCTTTTGTTTTCTCGTCGCGAAAGGAATTTTCATTCCAACTCTTCTTTAATTGCGCTGCGGAGATAGGGTGCATTGCGTTTGCCTTGATGGTTCTATATGCGGTGCACCTCGGGTTTGGACATTGAATTGCAGATTTGCTGGAGCTTGCCACTGCCGATGGTGCACATGCACAGCAATGAGTTTCGCATTTGCACCCGGCGAGCTGACGATTTGAACAGCTTGGCACTGCGGCAATCCGCAAAGCAGCCCGGCATGGTGATTTGAGATGTGAGCAGCGCAAGGCTAATTGTTGGATGTTGAAACAGAAGCAGCGGTCTTTCGACTCGCTGCCTCATTCCCCGTAAAATAGTGTGGGATTTAAATTTCTTGTTGATTTGCTGATTGCCTCAACCAATGTCCACAACAGGCAGATCTAACACTTTCGCCGGTTTGATTTTCTTCCCGGGCTCGGATTGCAACTTCAGTTCCCTGGTTTGTCTGATTTTTCGTTCGAAAATCATGGGATCGATTCCGTTTTCCTCGAGGGTCTTCAAAAAGCGCTTGTCGTGAAGCGCACCGGATCTTTCGATCAGGTTTAGCATGGTTGGAAAATATTGGTCTCTTACCCCGTTTGGATCGGCATCGACTACCTGTCCGAGCAACGCGATGGCGGCACTGTCGTCGCCCTTTCCGCCTCGCTGCAAGAGAAATTCCGCTGCCGCAAGACGAGCTTGTACCGGTTTGTCTCTTACCTGCTCCAGAGTTTTGAGCTCTTGCTGTTTGTTGTTTAGATCTTGCTGAGCTCGCTGCATACCCAGCCTGGTATCGTAGATGTTCGGAAAATTCTTTTTCAAATATTGATCTACCAATGATGGTGTCCCAAATTTGCGAACCGCATCCATCTCTTCCAGTTGTTTCAACTTCTGCTGTACGGGCTCGGGCAACGAACTGATTTCCTTAGCGTATTTGTTTTCCAGGCGCTTTGATTCCTCACCGGCTTCCTGCACCGCTTTTTTCGCGTCCTTGATTTCCAGAGCGATTTTGGGATGGCGCTGCAATGTCGCATCGGCATTATCAATATCGTTGTTGAAGCGCTCTTGCCATTGCGGGTTCTGAAGCACGGTTTGAACCGCTTCTCGAATCGCCGCGCTCAGCTCTCTTTCAGAGCCTGGTTGCCAACCGTTTCTCAAATGTTGTCTGACTGCATCACTGACGGCGTTTTGCACTGCGCCGTTGAAAGCTTCAGTTGTGTTGGTCTGCTCCAGCATCAATCTGCGTTTCACCGCCAGTTGGCTTTGCGCTTCGGGATAAACCTTCGGCTCCGGCTTGTCTTGCAACTCAGCTTTGCTGCCGTTTATCTCAGTTGTGTTCTGGGCAGTGGTCGGGCTTGTGGCTCTGCCGTCACTGGCGGTTGTTTCTCTCACAGAACTCGGAGTCGTTTCTCTCTGCGTACCAGGACTTGCAGAACCAGTTGTCGGTCTGGCATCCGCGGGACTCGACAGTGCCGCGCCTGCCGCCTTGAGCCAATCCGCCTTGGCAGCGCCTGTGGACGGAGCCGGAGTATCACCAGTAAATGTTATTTGCTCTACCATGATCTAATACCTCTTTTTCTTCTTTTCCTAGGGAACTGCACCCCGGTTGCGATCCACCCTTGCTCTATATGCGCTGGCAATTATGATTGGACGGGAAGAAAAAAACCGTGCGCATTGCCGCACCACTCACGGTGCCTGATCACAGTGGTGCGCGGGGCTAACAACCCATTCGTTTTCAAAGACGCCGAATCGCGATCTTGAAAGATCTAAATTTGATCCCTGCTGACAGTCACAAGATTAGCGCTTCGATTTTGGATAGAGATAGTATGGTGCCACGCGGCGGATCGTGTCTTCAAAAGGTGTTGGTTTGAAATCGAGCTCAGCGACTGCCTTTTCATTGCTGAAGAAAATTTTGTGTTGAGCAAGCCATGCCGCTTGCCTTGAGACAGGAGACTCCATGCCGAAAAGGGGAAGCACTGTTTCGGCAAATGAGCTCAGTCCAAGAAGGAACGGACCGGGAATCTCGAAGAGAGGCGGCCGCACCTTTTGCACCTTAGCGAAGACCTCGGCGGCTTGTTTGTATGTAAGATTAACGCTCGTCAGACAATAGCGCTCGCCGGGCCTGCCCATCGTCATTGCCTTTATGTGGGCATCGACGACATCATTGATATCGGAAAAGGTGACACCGCCTTTGGGGACACCGATAAGCGCGCCTTTGGCCAGGGCCGTGAAGATCGCATGGTGATGCGGGTGTTTGTCGCCTTCACCAAATGTGATACCAGGCGCCAGAATGATCACCGGCAAGCCGCGCTTGACCAGCAGCTTCACCTCTTGCTCGGCGGCATACTTGGAATCGCAATAGTTCAAGCCCAGCCCGCCGAGATTGTACATCAACTCCTCGTTGCCGATCTCGCCTTCTTTGGGTATGCCCATGGCCGCCACTGAGCTCGTATGAATGACCCGTTTCACCTCGGCCTTGAAAGCCGCTTCCATGACATTGCGTGTGCCGACGACATTGACGCCGTACTGTCGGTGAACATCCCGCTTCTTGTATGAAACAAGGCCGGCAAGATGGAAAACGACATCGCACCCCTCCACTGCCGATGTGATCGACTCGACATTCGTCACATCACCGCTGACGTGCTCGATGGGGAGGTCGCGCAGCCGCTTCGCCGGCGTGCCTGAGCGGCCGAAAGTGCGCACCGAATAGCCTTCTTCGACAAGGCGCAAGACGAGGTTCGAGCCGATAAATCCGCTCGCTCCGGTGACCAGAATTTTCTTGATCTCCTGCTTCTCCTCGGTCATGTCCTTCAGCCAGTCGACTCTCGACGATAGGTGCCCAATGCCTCGTCGAGGGATGATCCATCTGTTCCCAGTATTCGGCTGAGCCCGTTTGCCTGGCAGATGTTATCGGACATGGACAAGACGACCTGATCCTTACTCAAAGTCGGTACTTCCTGCACCATCTCCATCAACGATGCTACAAGTTTACCGGCTTCCGGCCTCAGATTGATTATCGGTTTTCTCTTGCCAACAACCTCCTGTAAAGCTTCGACAAAACGGCGCATCGATAAGACGGTCGAGCCGCCAAGCTCGATTGTTTCCCCATCATACGAATCAGAAAGGCAGCGCGAGGCTGCCTCGACCATATCCTTTATAAAGAGGGGCTGAATTTTGTTCGCACCGCCGTTTATTAGCGGCACGAACGGCTTGTCGTCGATCAACTGCAGCAATCTCCTGACCAGTTTGCTGTCCCGGCGCCCGAACAACCTGCCGACGAGCAAGGATGGTCTGAGAATCGTGTAGCGCAGTCCGACTTTCCTGACCTCCTCCTCCGCCAGCCACTTGGTCTTATGATATTGCGAAACGGCGTCGGCTGACGTGCCCAGCGCAGTGACAAGCAGGATCTTTTGCACCCCGGAGCGCTTCGCCGCTTGAGCGAAGGCGCGGCTCAGGTTTTGATGCAGATCGACAAACGTTTGACCCTTTGGCGGCGCTATGCTGCCGATGAGATGCACTGCGTATCTGGCGCCCTGAAAGAACTGCTCGCACTCCTGCTCATCGGCCATACTTCCCCTGACTATCTCCGCCCCTGAATCGCTCAAGACTCTCACATCTTCTGCACTTGACTCTTTGCGAACCAGGCAGCGAACATTACGCCCCTGGCAGCGCAATTGATTAGTGAGATGACTGCCGAGATAACCGGTGGCGCCATCGATCAGAATGAACTCATCCATAGAAAGGCTCCGCTCAAGAAGAAATTTTCTCTTTCACCCGGCGGTAGATATTTTTAGCCAGTGTTACTTCGCCGACTTCATTTCCCTGGGCGCGATGGCCGAGATACTGAAGAAGATAACCGATGAAAATCAAGGCGGCGCCCTTAGGAATGTCGCGGCCGGTGAAAAAATAGAAGAAGCCGGCAAATGCAGCGGGCACGCCGATGACGTGCAAAGCGGCATTGATGGGATGCGCGTGACGCTCGATGTAATCTTTGAGGAAGAACTGAGCGGCGTTGTACGCCTTTGAATTGATCAGAGCGGTAAACGGACAGCTTCCCTTTCCCTCACCGCAGGCAGTATCACGAGCAGATTCCTGAACCAGTGTTTTCGAGCCGTTATTATCCATGTTTGTAGTCTCCGTTCGTCATCACAATCAAATGCCTTCTAAATTCCTGGGGCGCTCGAGGCAGTCTTCCGCCGCCTCCTCCTTGCTAATGCGTCTGCACGAACTCTCGTACGCTTCCGTTTCTGAAGCTCGCCAAAGTTTCCTTCATTCCGGATTCAAATGGAATCCGATCGACATAGTTAAGATCGCGTTCGGCCTTGGCTATGCTGAATCCTTGATTTACACCGGCAAGACGAAATGCAGCTCGGGAAAAACGCGAGAGTTTTCGCTGTGTATCGACAGGCATGAGCGGAGCGATAGCCGAGATCAATTCGCAAGCCGGTCTGGCGATCACGGACGGAATCACTTTGCGGACTCGCGGCAGATCAAGCCCGTCGGCAATGGCATCAAAAAGCTGTTTTTTAGAAATTTTCTGTCCGTCGGTAAGATTGTAGACTTGCTGATAAGCGCGCTCGTTCAACACCGCCGCAGAAATGGCGCGGCTCAAATTTTCAATATAAATTACATTGGTCTCTTTCAATCCCCCATCGATCAGCATCGCTTTGCCGGTGCGGATTGAATTGATCAGACGCGGCATCCAGGCTTTCTCACCAGGACCGTATATGAATCCCGGACGCAGGATGGTCACCGCCAGGCTGCCTTTCCACTGCTCGCCCGCGGTCATGACCAGGCGCTCCGCCTCCACCTTTGAATCGGCATAAGCTTCACCGCAGGGTTTGAGCGGCTCTGATTCATCGACATCGAATTGATCGCCCTGGCCGGTGATCACCGACAGGCTGCTGATGTGGATGAATTGTTTCACACCACATGTCTTAGCAGCCGAGATTGCATTTAGTGTGCCACCGACATTGGTATCAAATATCGACTGGCGCGAACCGTAAGGATCGACACTGGCCGCGGCATGGACTACGACATCGGCACCGATCAGGGCTCTTTCCAGCTCATCGGCTCGGCATACATCCGCCAGTCGTGTCTCGATGCTCAATCTTGCGCTTTGCCATTGATTTTGCAGCGCGCTCAGTTTCTCTCTCCGGCGGGCAATGGCGATTACTCGAAAGCCCTTTCCGGCCAGGTGCGTGCAGGTATGTCCACCAACCAGTCCGCTGGCGCCGGTGACCGCGATGGTCGTCTCACTTTGCATTTTTATACCTCTAGTAGGGCCAGGCGTCCGGCGAATGATTGCGGTGAGCTGAGCAGTGGAATTTTCACTTGCGCCTCGGGTGCGCCTTCCATCACTCTTTGCTGGCGCAGTTTTCTGTACGTCCCTTTGGGCAAAATCTTCAGACGCGGCTCTGCCAGCCGCTTGCTGGCCCGCTTATCCTCGTATTCCGGATTTTGCATACGCAGAGCACCATCGAATGCACGAATAAATGCATCGCGCAGCGATGGCGACATCTCTCGATTGAGCATGGCATCAAGCTCGGCATAGCAGCAATAATACGGCGGATAGCCAAGTTCGACTTCGCAAGTGAAATGGCTCAGCTCACCAAGATTTAGTTGCTTGACTGCTTGCGTGAGAGCGACGAGCACTTGCTCCTCGGTGAGCTTCTCTCCGGTAATCGAGCTGACCCCGCCGCCTTTTCGAACGAAGGCGATGACGGGTGTTTTGTAGCAGAAGCCGGTCACTTCCACCAGATCGTTGATGTTATAGCGATAGAGTCCGGCGTTTGTCGTAAAGAAAATATAGTAGCGACCGCCGAGCTTCAGATCCTCGACCGTCTTGAAGCGCATGTTTCCCGCCTCCATATCCTCCTCTTCGACAAATTCGAAGAAGTGAGAGGTGATGGCCAGCACACCGCCTGCGCCACCATCGGTGATCGGGATCGAGCCGCGCCCTTCTGATGACATGTAGCCGAAGTCGCGCACCGGAATATTGCCGAAAAACTCAGGCAAACGCTCGAGGTAAAATGACATCGGACCGCCTTTCCAGCAAGAGAGACAGGACAGCGCCGGCCACACCAACTGTGGTGTCAGCTTGCCATGTTTCTCGAGCAGATTCTCCAGGGCGCGCGCTCTTGCCGGAGCCGGTTTTATGTAGGGCTCGAATGCGGCGCGCAATGGTTCGGGCGGCAGGTAGTCGGGATGAATCGTTCCGTCTTTGAGATCGCGAATGATGTCTTCGGCGCGCTCCTGCAGTTGATCGGCGAGCAACAAGAAGCTGGATGGATTGCAGCCGAGAATGGCGGTAACATGCTGGGCCGCCGCCAGGCGCAGCATCAAATAATATTTTATGTCGACGTCCTTGATTTTGCACAATTCATAGGGCACGGCGAAGTGGCGCCGAATGATTGCCGGTTGCTGCCGGTTCAGCATGCCCGAAACAGCTCCGTAAGGAATGCCGCTCTCGACTCTGCCCTCTTCGTCGTTGCTGACGATGATCAGGAACTTGCCGTAGGCTGCCTCCGTGAAGCTCTCGATCAAGTGATAATTGTGAACCTGGAAAGCGTGAGTGTAATCTTTGAGATGAGCTGAAGTGATTGGCACGAACTTGGGCTGCGCGGTGGTACCACTTGTGGTGGCAAACATGAATGGCTCTTCGCAAGTGAGCTGGTTGCCTTCACCTTTTTTGAGCCGTTCGACATAAGGACGGAAATACTCATATGATGACGCCGGCACTAATGATTGATAGTCTGCATAGGATTGCACCGCCGAAAAATTGTGCTCTTTGCCGAAGCGGCTGGCGGCATTAGATTCGATGATCTGCTTCAGTTTGTCCCGCTGCGCTCGAGCCGGATCATTCAAGGCATTGTAAAAACGCTTGATGTGCGTGTATTTTCGGTAAAGCTGTCCGATTGATACATCTAAATTTGACAGAGACATAATAGTTTTTCCTCACTGACTGGATCAGGCTGCTCTGATCACGCTCGCGATCCGGATCTGACGCCGGAGTCGTGAAGCGTCGCTGGTTGGGTCTCTGGTTCGTTGACTCTTAGTCTGGCGAGCTTGCGCTCGTCGATGTTGATTCCGAATCCGGGGCCGGACGGCAGATAGGCTTTGCCTCCTGGTTTGACAGTGATATCCTCACAACTGAGATCGCTTGTCAGAAGAAATCGGTTGAATGAACCTTCGCAATTGTCGAACGGTCCTTTGACGCAAGCGAAGGCTCGCCCGGCGGCGCTCAAAATCGCCGATTCACCTACCTGGGCGCCGAGCAAGCAACCAAGACCGTTGGCGCGAGCCAGATCGACCATCTGCGCAGCCGGTAACAAACCACCGACTTTCGACAAGCGAATATTGAAGGCGTCACAGCCTTTGGCGGCAATCAAGTTTTTCGCCTGCGCGATTGTGCACAACGACTCATCGGCGACTATCGACTCCGGCAACTCTCTGCTGAGGCGCTGCATGCCTGCGATATCTTCGGCATCGACAGGCTGCTCGATGGAAGCGACACGATAGGGCCGCATCTTATCGGCAAAGTACAAGGTCTCATCTACCGTCCAGGCGCAGTTGGCATCGATTCTCAATACGGCATCATCGCCCATGATTTTGCGAGCCAGGCGGAGGCGGGCCAGGTCTTCATCCCAGTTGCGGCCCACTTTCATTTTTACCGTCTTGAAGCCGTAGGCCCGGAAGAATAAAAGAATTCCGATCAGAGCGCTCTTGCCTGAAAACGGGACAACACCGCCATAGGCGGCGAAGGATGAGATTGTTGCCGTTGAGGAAGCGCCTCGTCCCGGCTGCGACGGTTTGACCGCATCATAGGCCGAGAGCACCGAGGCCACGGATAAGTTATTGGCGCGTGCCACCGCATCTAATACCGCGAGCTCGACAGCACACCAGGAAGCTCCGCGCGCTCTCTCATCCAGTCCGAAATTATTGAACGCTTGTTGCAGGACAGCAATGGCGTCCAGAGGCGAATCGAGCGTTTTCTTCACCAGATATGGTGCATAATCATCTCTAATGGATCGCAGAGCACCCTCAACCGTTTCGCCTGTAACATAATCGCGCGGGACGCTCTCGCCGTAGCCTGTGAATGTTCGTCCGGAATGATCTTCAATCACTGCTTGCACGAGCAGGTTTAATGAAGATTTGCGCGACGCCAAACTGTGGCCGAATGAAAATCGAAACGGCAATCTGACACAGACAGCACTTAATTGCTTAAGTTGCATCACTCCACCGCAGGGGCACGAGCCAACAGCCATTCAGAAACGAGATGCGTGTATTCCTTGAACCAATTCGCATCGAAATCAAGGCAGTGGAAAGCATCAGGAAAGAGTCGCATCGACTTTTCCGTCGAGCGCAGTTTGTCGTTCCATTTTTTCAGGCTCGCCACATCAACAATTTGATCGGCTTCGGGTTGCAAAATCAAAGTCGGAATGCTGATATTGCCTGCGGCACTCTCCGCCAGCTTCGACAGCTTGTAGCTTTCAACAAGAAATGTTGAGGTGACTTCGCTCAGCCGAAGCGGATCCTTTTCGATAAATTCCAGGTACTCGGGATTATTCGTGAACATAGCCGGTCGGATGGGCAACGCCCATTTGCGCAAAGCGCGGCGCCCGCCCATGGTGTGATTTATTGCAATCTCAATCTTGGTTCTGAGATCGTAGTCTACTTTGCTAAATATAGCTGGACTGGTCAATACTAGTGCACTTATAGGAAAGGATTCGAGCCGCCAGATATCTTCTGTGTCATTCTTCTTTTTGGTGGTGTCCACCTTTTGACAAACGATTGCCGCGGCTTTGGCGCCCCAGCAATTTCCCCAAACTATGATCGGATGACCGGCGTGCTGCTGGCTTATGCGGCGCAGCATTTGATTGACGTCGCTGAGGAAGACTTTGTAGCTCGAGAGATGGCCGCGGTCGCGTGAGTTCATGCCCGAGCCGCGACGGTCGGGAGCGTAAATCGTCATCCCTTTAGTGTTCAACACCGAAGCCGTATTCTCGAACCACTGGCTGTGCCCTTCTATGCCATGCAGGTAGAGAACCACCGGCGCGCCAACCTTACCCGGCCATTTCCTGCACATGAGCTGAACGCCGTCATCGGCTCGAACCCATTCCATCTCCGGCTCTTTGCCTTCCCTGGGAATCGACTCGACATTTGGTAGTGGTATTGAGGCGAGATCTTTCAACTTTCCGGGCTGCCTGATTGTTTACACAAAATATGATGAAGAGTGTACATCAAATCGTATACAGGCACGACCTTTCAAGAGATGCAGTATGAAATCGCTTAACGAAGTTGAACATTATTAGCTTCTTGAAATGGGTTAGAAGGGAAAACATAGTAAATTATTACCTTCCAGGGCGCTTGACTAAGTCGTAAGCAAGGCTGCTCGTTTAGGGAAGACACCCGGGGCAGCTCGGCAAATTAAGGTTAACTCACCATGGTCGAATGGCTTAGCGATCTGATCAAAGAGCTCAACTGGGGATGCGAAAACAGCCCCTATATAAGGGATTTGCACACCAGTGAAGATTCACTGAGCACAGGCAGAGAGCTCTGCCTGGTGTTGTGGCCCTTCATTTCGGCTTTGCCGGCTAACGTTTCGCTGGTTATGAGCAAGCTGCCCGAGCAAATGACGGCGGCGCACAAATTTTTCGGCCAGTTGAAAGATGACGATCGTCACTACCAGCGTATGTTTATCAAAGGGTGTCTTCTGGCTGGTATTGAGGAAGAGACCATTCGTGCGACCGTGCCGGGTGAGGCGACACTCTTCCTTTGCGATTTGATGAATCATTACTGCACGAGCGACGACTTCAATGACGGCGTTTTGGCCATCGTTACTGCCGAGCTGGCGGCCACTTGCTTCGCTCGTCATTCCTTGCCATATTTTGAGAAATATTTTGAGCACCATGCCGACGAGGTGCGCAAAATCTCCGTGGATGAAGGTCTCGAATGGCTCAGGTTGCATGCCAAACCTCATCCGAAGCATGCTATTTGGTTGAGGCGAACAATTGAAGCAGTTGAAACAAAAAGGACGGGTTCGCCGACTAATAAATTGCCGGAGCCGGTAGAAAGGTTGGTCGCCGCTATTCATAAGTTCCAAAAGAGTGATAGAGCGGCGAAAGATTCGACGACCGACGAAGCCGATGCTCAATACGATCCTAAAAACAAATCAGACCTGGTTCCCCGCTCAGGCGAGCTAATTAGGCAGAGTCCTCGATAGGTATTCATTAAGGAAACGAATCATGTTAGCGAAGAATTTATTTCCTCAGAGACTCAACAGAAACCCGGTTAAAATAGCAAAGTCCGTTTGCTCGGCACTCTTAATCCTGACCCTGACCACGACAATGATTCAAAACGCAAACGCATATGGTGGACACTCCAGCCAGGCATCCGATTCCTCAAGCCTGCCCACAAGCGCTTTTGCAGATGACATGGTCGACGGTGCTTCCTTTGTGGACAAAATGCTCCAGTCCGCCGAATCGTATCAAGACTACACCTTCGATTACACCATGAAGGTTTTCAAAGATCGAAAAACGGTTGTCGAAAGCGGTGTTTTCTATTTCAAAAAACCGCGCTTGATTCGTCTGGAGGAAACCGGCGAGTATAAGCACGGAGCAGTTGCCTGCCTTGGTCCAAGCGGCAAAGTACAAGCCCATCTTGGCGGCGGCTTGAAATTGTTTGTGGTCGAGTTGCCTCCGACATCCAATTTGCTCAGATCGGCCAATGGATATCCGATGGTCGAGTCCGACTTCATTTCGCTCTCACAGGCGCTGAAGCGCTTTCTCAAAGAGGGTTATAAGAGCTGGGTGACCAAAGAGCCGGTCGCCATGAAAGGGATCAACGACAAGGTCTATGTCCTCGAGCTTCGCAAGGGCAGCCAGTCCAACCCTTTGTGGAAACGCGTCGCAGTTAACGCCCACACGCATCTGCCGGTGGAATGGTGGGACTATGACGATGCCGGCGAGCTCCATTCGCACGCTGCCTGGACCGATTTCAAGCCGAACCAGCAGTTAGCCGATCACATCTTCAACATGAAGGGTGGCGATAGTATAAAAGATGCCTCCAAGTTGAACACCGACAAATCGGGGTAATAATGCAGCATTCCGGTACCGAATGAGGAACACGATGCCAATCAATCTGCCGTCTCTGACACTGTTAGTCATCCTTGCTGTCGCCGCGCTCGTGGCGGCACCGGTGTTAATCAAAGGTTTCTGCCGGCGCGGCAAAGGCGTCAAGTATGAAAAGGATTTTCTCATTCAACGCGCACCGCAGTTGATGTCAGTGTTCACCATTTTCTTGTTGGTCGTCACAGGCTTGATCTACAACGGAATCATCAACGCACCAGGGGTGGTTCCATTTGTGGTTCTGACCACAGGCAAGAACCCAACCGGATTTCCGCTCTTCATGTCATGGTTCGGTATTGTCATTTTGTTGAGCGGTCTGATTTTCATGATCGGCGGATGGTATTCATTGGGTGAGATGTTCTCCACCGACGCCGAGGTCATGGAAGACCACAAGGTGAGAGACACAGGTCTCTTGAGTTTCGTCATGCACCCGGCTTACTCGGGTATCATCCAGTCGCTCCTGGGAGCATCAATCGTTTTGGTCTCGCCGTTCTGCATTCTTTTCACCGTCGCAATGGTGGCACCTCTCTGGCTGCGACGGGCTAAATACGAAGAGCAACTTTTAATTGAGGCCCTGGGCGAGCCTTATAAGCAGTACGCGCAAAACATGGGTTGGAGGCGGCTGGTTCCGCGCTTCTTCCCGATCGGCGTCTAGATCGGCTTGCGGGCATCATTCCAGCCATGACCGTGCTCGCGTAGCTTCCAGGCGTGACCGTTCTCGCATAGCTTCCAGTCATGACCGTTCTCGCATAGCTTCCAGCCATGACCGTGTTCGCGTAGAATTCGCCTGCAGTCAGGTTTTCAGCGGGCCGTTTTTTTTGCTATATATTGGAATGCGAATTAACATTCCAATTGACATCCCGGTGTTAGAATAGCCCAATCAGGGCATAACCCATTTAGGTAAACCCTGCGGCTGTGCCGATTTGATAAGACAAGACCACCATCGGAACAGCTCATTTTCGAAGTACCTTAATCAACTTCGAAGCACCAAACCAAACTCGTAGAACCTCACCAAAACGGTCGAATCTAACTTGAAGCTCAAGGCACATTTAAAACTGAAGAACGGCATTGCTGCCACTGTTTCAGCCTTTCTTGTCTTAGCCGGCTGCTCGATCGATGCGGCTCAGGCAAAGGACGGCCTATCGTTTTTCAGATGTCCGGGTGAGCAACAGTCATCGCAGAAGGGCGAAACGGTGATCACAAGCGAGAAGCGTGATGGCAATAAGACCTGGGTTACAGGCAAGACAGTAATAAATGCGCCGCCCGAGCTTGTCTGGACTACGGTTCATGAAGAACGGAAAAATGATCCCGACCTCGCCTACAGCAAAGTTTTAGAGCAGGGTGAGCATGAGTGCCGTTTGGAGCAAAAGTTCGTGCTCATTCCGGTGATTGGCACATCGGTGTGCGAGATGCACAACTCCGAGGTTCCCTATAAGCGTATCGACTATAAATTGTTGAAGTCCGACCGCTTCAAAGCGATGGAGGGAAGCTGGGTCTTAACTCCAACCAACGACGGCAAGCAGACAATTCTAGAACTATCGACGCACCTGGATCTCGGCATTCCAGTCCCGAGAGGAATGATGAATTCAGTCACTTCAAAGAAGCTGGCAAAGCGTCTCGGCAACGTCAAAAGAATGGCTGAGAAAACTCACAGCAGCGTCGCCGACAAAGACAATAAGCGGATTTAGCCTCTAACCTATCGCCCGAACTAACACCCATCGCCATTTCTCTGTTATTGCGAAGCTAGTTTGCTCGTGGTAAAACGTAGCTTAGTTAGCGCCGCGGCAAGAGATACATGTCCAATTCGACATTCCATCCCTTCAAAGTATTGAGCCATTTGCTGGCTTCTGCTGCCTTTGCCTGCCTTCTGTTTTGCAGTTGCTCCGATTCGAAATACGACTCTAAGCTGTACAAAGTTCAGCACCGCGTCCTGAATGTCTACGCACGCGTCTTGAAACGCCCGGTCGATTCACTGGCTCCGACAGCCGATCTTCTCTCAATAGGGATAAACGACACGAAGCCTGCTAAAGCACAAGCGCTGAAGAAAGCTCTGGAAGACGAATTCAAAGTAACGGTACCCGATGAATTGCTTATCCAAAAGGCGCACGTCTACGACACGATCGACTACATAGGTGAGAAGTGCTACGGACTGGAAACCCCCAACGCGCATAAACCAGACCCAGACGGACCATGGGCACCAGGAAAGAAGATACCCGGCGAAGAGTCCGTCAGCAGCACCACCACAGGCGGTGCTACCACCCAGGGTAACCCGAGTGCTGCTACCACCCAGGGTAGCCCGAATGCTGCTACCAACCAGGTTAGCCCGAGTGCTGCTACCACCCAGGGCAGCCCGAGTGCTGCTACCACCCAGGGCAGCCCGAGTGCTGCTACCACCCAGGACAGCCCGAGTGCTACTACCACCCAGGGTAGCCCGAGTGCTGCTACGACCAAGGTTAGCTCGAGTGCTTCTGCGAGCACGAGTAATGGAAGCACCGGCAATGGACCGACCAATAGTGCAAACACAAATAGGGGTCCAACCACTAACTCAACTACCAGTACAGGTCCGACCACTGATACAACGCGCGGCAAGTAACAGCACCGCGGACGGTATCGCAACCATACTCCTCAGGGCCCCTCGCATGTACTTCTTCAGGGTCCTTCACATGTGCTTCTTCAGGGCCCTTCGCATGTACTTCCTCAGGATCCTTCACGTGTGCTTCCTCAGGGTCTTCACATGCTTGCCTGGGCTCTTTACATCGAGCCCTCAGAGCTGATCTATGCACCGCCTCTGAAGTGCTTTAATTGATATGACGATTACGTCAAACACGCATATTCTGCTCATGACAATCGAGTCCCGAAAGGCTCAAGGACACTGAGCTTTCAGACGCATCTTGTCATCACAATTGCCAAGAACTTTGATCTAATCGTCATAACGATTAAAGGGCTGTTGAGGGGCTAGGACCACCGCGACGACAAATCAGATTAAAACTCCTGCTCTCATTGAACTTTTTGCCGGCTCCATTCGTTTATCCAAATAGGATGCAACAAACTATTGGAGGCGGCATGATTAAGAGCAGCAAGCAATATCGCTACAGCAGGCGGCAGCTCGCCGGTCTCACTGCGCTGAGCAGAAGAGTGGATAATATGGTTCGCAACTTCGCAATAGATCAGCCTCATCATATTGGAGTCAAAGCCAACCTTGATGACGTCATGCAGAAGCTGGCTTCAGACATCGATGAATATGAATCAATGCAATTGGACTTCACGGATCTGGCTGCGGCGCTGGAGAATTTTTCTTCAGTTCCCGGCTATCTGATAAGGGCTCGAATAGCCGTAGGCTGGTCACAGTGTGATTTAGCCAACGCGATGAATACGCATTCAGCTCAAATCTCGCGCTATGAAAGCTCAAATTATGCAGCGATTCGGCTTGACAGAGCAATGGCGATTGCTGCCCTCCTTCGCCAGGAACTAGTTCTTCGCTCAGAGAGGCGAAAAAGTCCTTCAGTTCATTAACTGAAGATTCCGTCGCGCAGCCTCCAGGTCAGGCGCTAAGCTAAAGTCAGGGGGCAGAGATGACCATTTTGCACAAAGACATTCACCATAGAGTAGAGCTGATTGAGGATGGGCTCTGGCAGATTGGGTTCAATTTTCCGACCTCGACCAATTGTTGGTTATATCAAGAGTCAGATGGGCTAGTGCTTGTTGATACGGGGAACAGTTGGAACCATGGCACCATACTCGATACCGTCGAGAGAACAGGGCAGCCGTTGAGAAAAATCATCATCACACACGCACACCCCGATCACGCCGGCTCAGCAGCTGCTCTGTCCGAAGCCACAGGGGCAACCGTGTATGCGCACAAAGAAGACGTGAAATATATAAATGGAACGAAAAGCATGGCCAGTCTGCCGGGATCAATCGAGTCGCGATTGCTGCACTCAACTGCCGATAGAATAGGCATTCTCAATCCCTCTCCTGTGAAAAACGTACTGGCGCTGGAAGATAATCAGATAGTGGGAACTCTGCATGTAATACACACACCCGGGCATACGCCAGGAAGCATCAGCCTCTGGTCCGAGAAAAGGAAGGCACTATTTGTCGGCGATAACGCAAGCAATGGATGGCTGCGTTTACGCCTCAATTTTTCGTGGTTCACCCTGGATTGTGACAGGCTCAAGGAGAGCTTCAGCAAATATAAGCGCTTCCCTTCTTCTTTGCTTTTGCCTGGGCACGGCGCTGCCTATCGATCGCGTGATGCAGTCGCTGATTTGCTTTCTTTGCTGCATTAGGCTTCTTTGCCGCATTAAGCTTAGATGGCCGCATTATGCTTCTCTGCTGCATTAAGCCTTTTCTGCTGCATTAAGCTTCTCTGCCGCATTAAGCTTACTTTGCCACTGCCTGTGATGCCTCGACGAGCATCTGGATTTTCACTCCAAAGTGTAACTCGAAGTATTCCTTTTTCTCGTTCAAAGCCCAGGTCTCGGCTCGGCAGCTTTCTCCGGCTTTCAATATCGGCACAAGCGAGAGGATGCGCGGCGAGCCCTTCGATCCCTGTCCGCCATTTGTATTGTATGGATCCATCATGACGCGTATATCTTGAATGACCTGGCGATGGCTTCGATCGAGAGCCTCAGCGATGCGCAGTATGGCCGCCAGGTCCTGCACAATCGGCTTCATGTTGGGCAAGAGGAACTGCCAGGCTTCATGTGACTCCTTAGGTGCAGCTCCACGGTGATAACGTGCAACTGATGCAATCATCTCGACCTGCTCTTCTGAATGTCCAAGCAGACCCGCGTGTTTAATCAGATAATAGCTGTGCTTGTGGTGACCATTTCGGGCAATGAATGTTCCTACATCATGCAGCATCGCCGCCGACCACAAAATGTGACCGACCTCTTCATCGTGGTCGTGCAACAGCCCTTTGGTTTGCTGGAATATGGTCCGAGCCAGCTTCGCAACCTGCTCGGCATGCTCGAAGCTGCAGCCATATTTCTCCAGCAAATAATGGACGCTCTCCGACCGGGGATCGCTATGACTGCGCAGAGATCCATTCAACCAACCAGTTTGCAAAAATCGATCGACAACCACTCCTTCTCGCAGGGCGGAGGAACAGTAGGTTATATCGCTGGCCGACAAAGCCCGCATCGTTTCAAGAAGAACAATGGCGCCCGCCAGGATCGTTTCACTCCTATCGGAAGAAACACCCTTTATGCGCTCACCACTGGCGGCATACTTTTCGATTGTGGCGACAATCTCCTCCAGCCTCTCGAGCGGCATGCGCCAACCATGCAGCGGCTCGGACGTGCGGCCCATGCGGACGCGATCGATTTTAGCCAGTGCCTGAATCGTGCCGGAGGTGCCAATCAGACGACTGTAGCCACCCGTTGCTTCGATCCGCGCAGCGGCCGGCTTCAACATGCCGATTACCTCACCGTGCATCTCCTTCAAGTTCTCGGCACTCGGTAAGCCCTTCTTGAAGAAACGCTGAGTCAAACGGGCACTCCCCAGCTTGTACGACTCGGCGAAGTAACATTTGTGCCGGTCAGCGGCGATAATCTCAGTGCTACCGCCCCCGATATCAACGATTGTAAAACGTCCCTCCAGCTGCGGCATGCTGAACAAGACCCCAAGATAAATGAGCCGCGCCTCCTCCTTGCCGGATATCGTGCGGGCGTCTAATTTTAGCTCGCCACGAATTTTCTCGAGCGCTTCAAATCCGTTTCTCGATTCACGCACAGCCGACGTAGCCACCGCCACAACATCAGTGGCCCCTTTAGAGTAGGCTTGCTTGAGCATGTCCTGCAGAATCCGCTTAGCCGTTTGCAAAGCCGCTTCATCTATATAGTGAGCGACCAGCGATCGCCTGAAGAATGGCGCGATTTCCTTAACCCTTGTGATGATTTCGAAGTCATCCTTGTCCTTGGTCGCCCGGCAAACAATCATGTGGAAGGAGTTCGTTCCCATGTCTATGCAGGCAAGAACCGGCCCACCGGAGAGCTTTGCCCAAGAGCCGCTGCGTTTTTTCTTACCTGGCCCCTCGTCGTTCGTCATAAGCTCACCGTTTCCATCTTCCTTGCTGAAGTCTGCGCATAAGCATACTGCATGCACATGCCGGCCGAACGCTCGCCGCTCATAATACAATCCGGAATGCCAACACCGGCATACGAGTTGCCGGCGAAATATATTCCGGGCAGGCGCTCTTGAGCTTGCTTCTGCAAGCGCTCGACGCGCAAATGGTGACCGACCGTGTACTGTGGCATGGATTCTACCCACCGACTCAAATGGCTGAACTCTTCCCTCTCCTTTATTCCAAGATAGTAGGCGAGGTCCTGCCTGGCAAGTTCTATCAACTTAGAATCTTCCTGATGCAACAAATGCTCGTCGAGCACGCCGCCGATAAACGCCCGGATAACCACGTGATCCTGAGGGGCTCGACCCGAGTATTTCATACTTGAGAAGCTGGCTGCCAGAATCGATCTTCTCTGGCTTTGAGGCACAACGAATCCAAATCCGCTCAGCGGGCGCGGCAGGGCACTGCGCCGAAACAGGAAGTTGATCACACAAGACGAGGCGAATTTGATTGAAGCGAGCGCGGCGGCAATTTCAGCATCTACCGGCGCCACGATTCGGCCGGCGATGGGGGCGGGGTTAGCAAAAATTACCGCGTTGAAAACCTGGCGCTCACCCGAGTCGTTCAGCAAACACCAGAGCCCTTCAGCTGTTCGCTCCAGGCGTATGATTCGGCAGTTTTTTAAAATGCGGCACTTCGTCGGTGCTCGATCGCCGGTGATTGTGCAGCCATCGCCTCCAGCTGAAAGCTGAGCCTGGCAATTTTTAGCCGCCGAACCGCTCAGCTCCTCCTCGAGCCGGTCGATAAGGGTGCCCAGACCATTTTTGAGGGTGACAAACAATGAATAACGCGCACCGCTGACAGTGCCGTCGTCCGGCGCAGCCGCCGACTCTTTTTTGCTTTTCTCGGCCATCAGCCCTTTGATAATGCTGCCGTGCGTTCGTTCCATAGAAACGAAACGCTCCAGGGTGGATTGGGCACTCAATTGGGCCACATCACCAACATAAATTCCGCCAACCATGGGCTGAGCGACGCGCTCGAGAGCCTCGCGTCCCAAACGCCGTCGAATAAAGGCCTCGACCGTTTCATCCTCCAGATCAGTCTTGGCAGGCAGCACCATATCTAGTGCCATACGCACCTTGCCCAGCGGTGACATCAGCGATGAGGCAGCAAAAGGAACGAGTTTGGATGGTGCCACCATGACGAAGCCTTCCGGCAGGGCATGAAGCTTGCCGTTGTACGCGACGAGCGATTTGCGGTTCTCCTGGCTCGTGGGCAACACGGAATCAGAGAGTCTCAGCCTCGAGAATAAACCAAGCGCACATTTCTTGGCCGTAAAAATCGAATCAGGTCCGAGCTCCATCACAAAGCCGCGATCGCGAACGGTCTGAATGACGCCGCCGATCTTTTTTTCGCTCTCGAATACGGTAACATCCAGAGCCGTTTCATTGCCGCGAGCCAATTCAATCAGCCTCTGGGCAGCCGCAAGTCCGGTTATCCCTCCTCCCACTACTGCCACTCTGAACTGAGCTTGCACTGCTTTGCTCCCGGTTATCGCTGCGTAAGTTGATGCACAAGCTGGACCAGATATCGCACATGCTCCGGAGGCGTCTCAGGCAAAACACCATGACCGAGATTGAAGATATGACCCGGTCGTCCGGCTGCCTTGTCCAGTATGATGCGAGTTTGTCGTTCGATCTCTGCTTTATTGGAGAGTAAAACGAGCGGGTCGAGATTGCCCTGGATGCCGCGTTCGTACCCGATTTGAGCCCAGGCTTTATCGAGCTGAACGCGCCAGTCCACGCCAATCACATCGGCATTGCTGGCGGACATCAAATCGAGCATGCCACCAGTCATGGTGCCAAAATAAATTACCGGCGCCTGTCCTTTCAAGCGGCCGATCAAATCGATCATGTGCGGCAAGACAAATCGCTCATAATCGAGCGGCGACAGAGCCCCAACCCAGCTGTCGAAGAGCTGCACCGCGCTCGCCCCGGCTTGTATCTGCGCCTTGAGATACGCAAAAGTGATGTCGCTTAACTTGACCATCAACTTGTGCCAGGCATCGGCATCTGCGTACATCAAGCCTTTTGTCTGCTCGTAGTTCTTGCTGGCACCTCCCTCTATGGCATAGGAGGCGAGCGTAAAGGGGGCGCCGGCAAAACCAATCAAAGGCACGCGACTACCCAGCGCTCGACAGCTCAACCTGATCGCCTCGAATACGAAGTCGAGACTCTCGAGCGGTTCGACAGGCGGCAGAGCATCGACATCTTTACCGGTTCTGATCGGCTTTTCGATCACCGGACCATCGCCCTTTGAGAAACGAAGCTGCAATTGCAGAGGCTCGAGAGGCAAGAGGATGTCGGCGAAAATTATCGCGGCATCGACACCTAACTGCTCGACCGCCATGACCGTAACTTCAGCCGCCAGATCCGGCGTTTTGCACAATTCCAGAAAGCCTACACGCGAACGGATTTCGCGATACTCCCTCATGTATCGCCCCGCCTGACGCATGATCCAAACGGGGGTATAAGTCGTCGTTTCCCGTTTCAGGCATTTTATAAAGGGACTGTCTTCCAGGATGCTTGTTGATGCCATTTGCCGACGGACCGTGTCTTCCGTTTATTCCACATAGAATTTTGCCGTGGTCAAGAAATACTACCACGCCATGCTAATATGGCCCGCTAAACACAACAATTAGACACAACCTCCTTAACGTCATTATCGTGGTCAGCAAGAATGAAGGTCCGTTACAAACTGAGCGAGAGGACGCCCCCGGCTTGGACAGATCAAAGCAAAAAACCACCGATGTCGTGATCATCGGCGGAGGGCCTGCCGGGCTGTCTTGCGCCCTCGAGCTCAAAGACTGCCATGTCGAGCATGTTGTCCTTGAGAAGAACAATCGCTGCGGTGGTCAGGTCAACGACATCACCAGCCCGATTGCCAACTTGGCCTCCGGTCGCTTCGAAAACGGACCGGCTCTGCAAAAGCACATGGAACAGGCTTGCAGCGCCGCCGGCATTAATCTGCAGTTGATGCAGGAGGTTCGGCGCGTCGATCTGTCGGCGCGCCGAATCTGGACAGTGGATTATGTTTTTGAAGCTAAAGCGATTTTCATCGCTACCGGATATAGACTGAAGCGCTTGTCCGCCGGCGGTGTGGATGAAAACGCTCACCTGATTGCTTATCGAACCGGCGCCATCGAGCATGAATTAGCCGGCAAAGACATAATTGTAGTCGGCGGGGGCGACAGCGCTATTTTAGAGGCGCTCGGCAGATGCCGCGACGGCAGCAAGGTCACCCTGGTTCACCGCCGAGGGCAGTACAGAGCCCGACCGGATCTCGTAGAAGAGCTCGAGCAGGAGCCTCGCATAACTCGGCTTTTGAATTATATAGTCGATAATGTGGTTGCGAACGGCAGCACAGGAACAATCGCGTTGCGCTCGACCATAGGAGAAGCACCATTACAGATCAAGGCGGACATGGTGATTATCAGAATCGGGTACGCACCAAATACGGAACTATTTCAGGGACAACTGGACATGACTGAATCGGGCCATATCATGACCGGGCCTGACGGCTCGACTTCTGCAAGCGGTGTCTTCGCCGGTGGTGACATCGTCTTCCCAGGTTACGATCGGATCGCCACTGCCTCGGGGCACGGCTCGCTCGCCGCCGGAGCCATTTGCCGCTTTCTCTGGAGCGGACAAGAGAAATAATGCATGGCTCGACAATTTTGGTGCTGGTGATAAATCGGCTGCAAATGGTATAAACTCAAACGATGACATTCGATCCACTTACTATTTTAGGCGTCGCATTTTTCATCCTGGCCATGATTATTGGCTGGCTTACCCTGGTGTCGGCACCCGTCTCGGCCGGTAAGGCTGATGATGATCGAAAAAGGTTCTTCAAATCGGTCGAGGAGGCACGCGAGGCCGAGATGCTCGAGCCCAAAGGGGTGATGTACGATCTGAACGGCGAATGGCGTGGCAATGGCGATGGGCTCTTCGGCATCGGTCGTGATATATTTTTGAGAATTAAGCTGCAGGGATCGGAATTCACAGGCGAATTCGAGGACCAGTTTGGCAGCAGCCCATTGCACGGTTACTTCGTCTGGCCCTACGTCTGGTTCGACCTGGAGCGCCATGGAACCGTCTTCGAGTTTCGAGGATCGATCGAAGAGAAGCCCGATGCCTCGACAATTTCAGGGAAGTATAGATACAGCTCAAACGACGCCGACTGGTTGGTTTACCGGCTGCAAAACAGCAGTCGTGCCGCTGAGGCCGGAGCGGATCGCGATACCGCCGGCGGTGCAATAGCCGAGCCGAGCGGCGAGTCGGTTTAAGATCGCGAAACCACCAGGCAACCGGAAAGCTGGTCGTGCAGTGCCTGTTTCCTTGCCGTTTTCTCGATCATAAAATAACCGCCGAACAAAATGATCATAGAGAGCAGGCGAATTATATTTCGAGCCAAAGTCTGAAGCAAAGATGGTCGTCTGCCATCAAGGGTGGTGACTTTTAAACCAATCACCATTTTGCCGATCGTGCCTTGAGTCGGCGATGCCTCCATCACGGAATGATAGAGGAGATTGAGCAGAAGCAGGCCTGCCAACACGGCCGTCCAGACGACACTGGTCGTGTCGCCGCCGCCTGCAATTTTGGCGGCGCCGAGATAGATGCCTGCATACTGATCCACATCAGCGACGCCGCCACCCACAAACGGCATTGCTTTGAGCGCGGCAGCCGCTCCCCACGATTGCAGTGCATGGCTAGAGGACATACAGAAAAATGGAAAGCTTATGCCGGGCACAAGTCCCTCCATGAAGAAAAAACCTGGCAGACTCGGCGCCACGGTAGCCGCATCCATCTTGCTCACTATTGAAGGCAAAAGGAAAACTACAGGAATACTCAGAGCCATGAAAACCATGGACTCCATAAGCGCAGCCAGGGACCTCAAAAAAAGCGGAGCCGGCGTAAGCGTGCCGACGATATTCTCATTCTGAGCAGCTAATCTGCTCCTTTCCTTCAGTTCCACGACCATTGCTCCGCTACATCGATTATCATCGGCCGGCTCTCAAATAGAAGCTTCTGCCTCACAGTCCGAAAAGCGCTCCAGGCAGGCATTGATAGTAATACAAAAGGCACAGGCCGTACATTTAAGTTCGATCATGCCGGTGGCGCAGCCCAGCCCGTCAAGATTCTAGACTTTCGCACATAGTTTACCAATCTGTGCTATTTCTAGAAACAGTCACTAGCTCTGCGACACAGGCATCGGTACCAGGGGTTATGCAAAGTTCGTTTGACCGTCTCAGCGATGATGATCGGTACCAGAAGGTCATCGACAAGCCAGGCACACCTCTGAGAGTGATCAGCGGCGGCAAATCCTCGTCCGCGGCTAAGCGAGGCCCGGCGCGGCTCGACAAGATGGTCGTCTCGATAATCTGCTATCTGTACTTCCTGATAACGGGCTCAATCGGCATTGTCATCTCTGTCATACTGCGGCTCTGCACTTGCGCCATCGATGAGGAAGGCCGCTATCTTCACAATCTGGTGGGGCCCTGGGCTCTGCATTATATGCAGCTTCCACCGTTATGGAAGCTCAAAGTCGAGGGCCGGGAGAAACTGAAAAAGGATGCCGCTTATGTGATTGTCTCAAACCATCAGTCTTCGCTGGATCCATTCTTTTTATACAGCCTTCCCACCGTATTCAAATGGACTTCCAAAGATTGGGTTTTTAACGTGCCCGTGGTGGGCTGGGTCCTGAGCCTCCACGCCCACATAAAGATAAACCCTGGTCGGCCGGAGGCCTTTTTGCAAGAGTGCAAATACTGGCTCAACGAGAGGAAGATTTCAGTGATCGTCTTCCCGGAAGGCACCCGATCTGACGATGGCGAGCTCTTGCGCTTCAAGTATGGAGCCTTCCACCTCTCGGTAGTCGATGACGTTCCAATACTACCGGTGGTGCTGATAGGCAGTCGCGATATATTGCCGAAAGGCACCTGGGTTCTGAACTATAAGGCAAATGTCAGGCTCAAGATATTGGATCCCGTCTACCCAGCCGACTTCAATTACGATGAAAACCTGATTCGCCAATACGTTCGAGAGCAGATGCAATTCGAGCTGAAAAAGCTCAGGGCCGGCCCGGCGCCGAGCGCAGCGAAAACAGCTTGTCGATAACCTGGGCAACCACTTGATTGGGAGTGGAAGCCCCGGCTGATATGCCAATCACCACCGGTGACGGCGGCAACCAATCGCGGCTGATCTTTGTCTGCGTTCCATTCTCGTCCTTGTGGTTGATTTCCTCAGCCGACAAAATACATTCCGCGCCATCGATATGATAGGAAGGGACCGATTTAGTCATGGCAATCTCGTGCAAATGTCCGGTATTGGACGAGTTGAATCCGCCAATGATCAGCATGATGTCCAGGTCCTCTTCAATTAAGGAAAGCATGGCGTCCTGGCGTTCCTGCGTAGCATCGCATATGGTATCACCCGGACTGAGGAAATGCTGGTCGATTTTGCTTGGACCATACTTGCTGATCATCGTCTTCTCGAAGAGCTTGCCGATAAGCTCGGTTTCACCCTTGAGCATCGTGGTTTGATTGGCAATGCCGATTCTGATCAGATCTCTTTCCGGATCGAAACCCTTTGAGCAGCCGCGTCTAAAGCGCTCCAGGAAAGCTGCTTTGTCACCGCCATTCAATATATAGTCGGCAACAAGCTCGGCTTCGCCAAGATTTTGAACAATCAGATAAACCTGGGCGCGCGATGATGTGGCAACCGTTTCCTCATGATTATATTTGCCGTGGATGATCGCCGTAAAATCGCCCTGAGCATACTTGGCGACGCGGTTCCAAACTCGCGAGACCCAGGGGCAGGTTGTATCGACTATTTCGCAACCGCGCCTGTCGAGATATTCCATCTCATCGAGGCTGGCGCCGAATGCCGGCAAAATCACGACATCGCCTTCGCCGACGCAATCGAGATTTTTGCTGCCATCTTCTTTGACCGGCAAAAATTGAATCGACATCTCTTTCAGATGCGAATTGACTACAGGATTGTGAATTATCTCGTTGGTTATCCAGATCTGGCGCTCCGGGAAATGCCGACGAGTCTCATAGGCCATCGAAACGGCTCGATCGACGCCCCAGCAAAATCCGAAAGCTTCTGCCAAACGCACGGTGACGCCATTACGCGTCAGAACGTTGTCGCTCTCTTTCAGCTCGGCGATTAGATCTGACTCATATGCACGCTTGAGATCGGCGTCGACAACATGCTTGAGCCCGAATCCCTTTCTATGGTAGGTGGCGTCTTTCATGCAAATCCACAATCAGGAAATCTGGTCTGCGCCCATTTTACCGTTTTATAAAGACCCACTGCCCAATCTTGAATCTGGATGTTATTATTTCATTGGCTTACACTTACTATGGACCCTAGTTGACAAGGTTACTACACACGAGTTTGCTGTCTGGGTGGGCATATAGCTAACTGGGTTCTAAAGGGGAGGAACTTTCGTGAAAAAGTCGATTTCTGCATTTTTGGCTGCTCTGGCTCTGGCTTCCACTCTTAATGCTCCGGCACAAGCCGAAGACACAAAGACGATGGCCACCAATGCCGCCTGGTTTCCAGTCAAGGCCCTGGTTGTCGGCAGCGGAATGGTAATAGGCATTCCGGTGGCGATCACGCGCCGCAGCTCCAATCGTTGCCTCGAGTACACTCGCAACTTCGCCGACAACATCGGCGGCAAAGAGCACATTCCGCCAATGGTTTTCGCCAGCTTGATGGGCATACCGTTTGGTTTGATTTCCGGGACCGCTGAGGGCGTTTATTACGGCGGCAAAAACGCCATAGTGAACGGCTCAAGCGAGAAGCCTTTCCAATTGGCGACATTCAGCCTGGAAAGCGGCGAACTCGAGTAAGACTCAGCATTGGTGACCGAATGGCTTGCTCGGCGATCCCGGGCAAGCCGGTTCAATTTCCATAATCATATTGTCGCGGCTCGGTCGAGCGGCTCTGTTTAGTTTCAATCAAGAGTTATATCTGGTGCTCATTCGAGCCATCATTTTCGACATGGATGGTGTTCTGATTGATTCGGAGCCCGTTCATTTAATTGCCTATCAAGAGATACTGGGCAGATTTGATATTACATACAGTGCAGAGGAAAACGCTCAGTACCTCGGGCGCAAGGACTCCGAGATCGCGCTCGAGTTAATCGACAAATACGATCTGCCTCTTCAGCCCGATGATCTCGTCCGCCACAAAGAGGAATCGTTTGCCCGCCTGATTGAGCAAAACTCGCTGCCCAGACCGGGTGTCGTCGATACACTGAAGAGGGCTCGGCAACTGGGATTGAAGACGGGGGTAGCTTCATCGGCCACCCTTGCCAGTATTAAGCTGATTGTAAATTGCCTGGCGCTGCATGATTATTTTCACACGCTCACATCCGGTGATGAAGTTGCTTGCGGAAAGCCGGCTCCCGATGTTTATCTTCTGGCAGCCCGACGTCTGTCCGTCCAGCCGCATGAATGTCTGGTCATTGAAGATACAGAGGCAGGGGTCATGGCCGCCAAGTCGGCTGGAATGACTTGCATAGCCATTCCCTGTGAGGCGACGCTTCATCAGGAGCATGAACTTGCCGATCTCAAACTTCAAAGTTTGAGTGAGTTAGATTTGTCAGATTGGGTAGGTAGTTCTTGAGGGTCGTCAGCACAGCCGCGGCTATGAACGCCTGCCGGCTGCTTCAATATCAGACGCTGATGAGAAGTGTCAGCATATGCTGAGCTGCCGGCATAAGTGGATGGATTCGTATCCATCCCTATTGGAGGCATAGCGTCTAACGGTCAGGTTTAATTTCGAGCGGAATCTTCCTTTTTAGTAAGCATGCATAGGATTTGCTTGGGTATAAAACCTGGGGTAGGAGGCGAAATTCACTTATAAGTGAAAGGTTATTGACATGAGAACAATTCCAAAGGAGCGCATACTTCGCATCAACTGCCCAGGTTACGGCACGGAATCGCATTGGAACCTGGGCCGCGCAAAGAGCCTCAACAACTACACTGCCATTATTGTCAATCCGACCAGTGTCATTCACCTCTTCGATAAAGACCCCGAGCTTGTGCGCAGAATCGATCAAGCCACACAGGAAGGGAATACCAAGGTCATTGTCGAGGATGATTTGCTCTTGCGGAATCTGGCAGCGGAGATCGACAGCCGGGTTCTGGAACTTTCCGATTTTTTGATGCAGGGCGGCGTCCTGGTCTATTTCCTTGCCCGTCCGTTTTTGGTGCAGGGCCCCAGTCTGGCACTGGACAATTACTATTGGCTTGAAAGTCTGGCACCTGATGGCTCGGTGGAGCGCAACAACAGGCAGATGAGTGCCGTTTCGCATGGGCGACTGATCGAATTGACGCAAGATGGCACCACATCCGAATTCGCACCTTATCTCCAGCAACCCGGCCTCGAGTGGAGTACTTTGATCCGAACCGAGTACATAACCGAAGGCTACAACGCTCTTGCCGAGGCGGGGGCCAGAAAATGCATTGCCGGTCAGTTGTTTATCGTTGAAAGCTCGGGTCGAGTGGTTTTTCTGCCGGCACCGTACTCTCCTGATTTTGACAAAACGCTTATCGATTGCCTCAATAGATGGTATCAACACAAAGAGGCTTCGCCGGAGGAACTCGAAGCCGAGCGCCTGGAAGCGCAGTTGGTCTCAGCCAGGGCACAAGCGGCAGCACCGCAGGTCGGACCGGTTTTATTCGATCGCGAGCAAAAGGAGTACGAGCCGGTTGCCGCTGCCCAACTGGATGTCGGCAGACCCGCCGCAGCCAGCGCTCCGCCATTGCCGCCCGAGCCGGCAGCCAGTCCAGCTCCCGCTCAGCCAGCAGTTTTGTCGCCACCGGGCGGCTTTGCCGTTTCGGCTGACAAAATCGCCGAATCAATATCACAAGAAGCATTGCGCTTCGAACAGGAAGTGGCCAGCCGCGTGCAAGCGGAGAGCAATAGGGCGGAGTTGGCGGCAAGAATAGAGGCAGAAAACGTGAGCACAGAGAAGAAAAAGGCTACCGGTACAATTGATCTTTCCGTGTTTGCAGATGCAGCCAGGCAATTGGTCGGCAAGGGCGGGCAAGCCGAAGAGGCGCCCAAACAGGAACCGGCCGCCAGTGCCACCGCATCCGCTACCGTTAGCAAACCGCCTTTGAGAAAACTATTTGGCGGCGGCCCGCCTCTGGCGGCGCCGGCTGCCGAGCCTGCACCAGCACCGGCCGCCGAGCCCGCACCCGCACCGGTGGCAGCACCGGCTCCGCCAGCACCCGAGCCTGCACCACAGGCAGCGGCAATGCCGCCAGTCGTGGAGGCACCACCGCCGGCACCATCTGCCGAGAGCACTGCTTCCGGACAGTTTCGCAACCTGCTGGGCGGCAACTTTCCCACACCGCCGGGCCGCATGGAAAGCCACTTGCCTTCCATTTCGGAATCAGGCACCTTCAGAGCCGATGAGCCGCCCTCCAATATTTCTCCTGCCGACCTTGCCAATGCGCAATCGTTCAACGAAGCGCCGCCGAAATCAATCACCGAATCGTCAATTCAAATTGCATTGACGAACACGGACCCATCGCCATCCCAACGCCTGGCCTCCAGGGCACGCGATTTGTTTGATGATGAGGCCTTCGAATCGATTGAGCCCGCCACGGAGACGGCCCCGAGTCCGCCTCAGAGCCAGCCTGAAAACCCGGCTGCTCAAAACGCCGAACCTGCCACCTTGAATGATGGAGACAACTCAGTGAATTCAAACAACGATGCCGAGCGCAACAACAAATCGACAATCGATCTCCTGAAAGAACTGGAGAGGCAACAAGGGCAGCAGCCCGCCCAGACGAGCGCTCCTCCTGCGGCTCTGGGCGAGTCCGGCGGCCGACCCTTGCTCAACAATCTGTTTCGCAAGGAAGCTGCCGAGGCGCCTCCTGTTCAGCAGACGCCGTCTCCGGCTCCCGCTCATACAGGGATGCCCACGCCCCAGGCACCATCTACGGAGTCACCTCCTTACACTCAATCAGGTGCATTCTCCGTTCAGCAAGCACCGCCTATGATGCCACCCGCTGCCGCACCAGCCGCGCCGGCGCCACAGACGATGCCACAAACGATGCCCTCAGCACAACCACCGGCGAACGCACAGCCGGGCGGCGACAATGCAGGGGGCCGGAATACCCTCGGCGCCCTGATGCAGTCAGGCGAGCGAGTCAATCAAAACCAGCAGGCAGCACCGATTACGACAATGAGAGAGGCGATTATGAGCAATTTGAATGTTCCAGACTGGTGCCGTCAGTTCTCCTTCTCTTATCTCGATGAACTGAAGAAGGATCAGGCTTCACTGGCGAGTCAACTGCAAGACATCCAGGCGCGACTCAACACGGTCGAATCGCGAATTGCTTCAGTAGAGCAATTAAAATGCGCCCTACTGGGCGGCGAAGGCGATCCGTTGAAAGAAGCATGCGCTCTTGTCTTGAGCCGGTTGGGCTGGACGATCAACCACAGCAATGCTGCCAACAACGAGCTCTTGCTTCTGAACGTCGACCATCCCGATGCCATCGTCCGCCTTGTCCGCAGCGAAAATCATTGCGATCGCTCTGAGGTCGCTCAGGTGGCCGAATCGGCCATATCATTCTGGGAGCGACACGACATCGAGCCGAAAGGCGTTCTCATCGCCTGCACATGGACCAATGTCAGTCCGGCTCATAGAAGCCAGAAGGACTTCGAAGATCCGGTCGCCGAATTCGCCCGCAAGAAGAATCTTTGCTTGCTGAGCACTGTCCAGCTCCTGGGCATCTATCGCGATCTGGAGCTTGGCACGGTCAATCCGGACCTGGTGCGCAAACAGATATTGGATACGAGCGGATGTTTGCCGGGTTTTGCAGTTGAATCGGCTCTGGTTGCAGCCCGCGTCTAAAAGAAAATCTAGATTTAGCAAGCTAAGCTTGAGCGAAAAAACTAGGAGGACTGGAAGGGAAAAACGTGAGCACATTACCGACCGTACTGATATCAGGAGCTTCTGAAGATCTAACCTCCAAGATTGAGCAGTTGATTAGAAGCCAGCCTGAACTTTCTTTGGTCAATTGCCTCACACCCGACCAGGCCGAGACGGACCAGTTAGGCGCCAAACTCGTCTGGCTGGAATTGGAGTCCAATCCGCAAGGCAATTTGCGCTTGCTCGAGCGCCTGATTGCTATGAACCCAAACACATTCTTCGTAGTCAGCAAAGAAAATCTGGAGCCTGAGCTGGTCAAAAAGACCATGCAAATCGGTGCCCTGGATTTTCTCGATCATAAGGGCTGGGCGGCACAGATACGCAGCGTTGTTCGCCGAGTCATGGCTAAAGAATTCGGCAGCCCTGGAACGACGCAGCGTTCCGCCATTCCGCGCCAACCTTCGAGGCTGGGAAGCGCAAGCCAAGCCGGAGCACGACCGATGCCGACGGGCGCACGGCCGACAACACCATCGTCAGGTTTCCGAAGAGTCGAGGTCAATCGTCCGCAATCCGGCACCGCCGGTGCTACCAGCGGCGCTAGCCCGGGACGAACGCCGGGCCTCCCCGCATCTGGTGGCACACCCCGAAGCACTCCATCAACTCCTGCTTCAGCACTGCCGGCTCAATCGATGGCCAAGCCCGCCGCTCCCAAACCCGAGCCCGCTCCTGCCAAACCCGAGCCCGCTCCTGCCAAACCCGAGCCCGTTCTTGCCAAACCCGAGCCCGCTCCTGCCAAGCCCGAGCCCGCTCCTCCCAAACCCGAGCCAGCCGCTCCCAAGCCCGAGCCCGCCGCCCCCAAGCCCGAGCCCGCCGCTCTTCCACAAGAACTTCCCGCTGCAACAACTGAAAATGAGCCATCCTATTCAGTCCAAGCGATTCCCGCTCCTGGTACCGGGGGTGGTGGCGTCAAACCACTGCCGGATGACTCTCTGGTAATGAGCACTAGTGGTCCGCAAAGCGTGCCGCCAATGCCTGAGCCGTCTCAAAACGTTCCTCCAAGAGGGTTTGCCTCGATGGGCGCTGCCCCTTTTTCCGGTGAAAGTCGATCGCCATCATCAGCTCCAACACCGGCAAGAAGCAACGATGAGGATTTGGAATCCTCCCGGGAATTCGCCGCATTCAAGCCGAGCGAAGGTGCTGGTTACTCTTCCTATAGCGGCGGTACGGATCGAAGCGACGAATTCAAATCGATTTATGCCGAAGAATCTCAGCCACCACAGCCGGCCCAGAAAGGAGTAAGCTCCATTGCCCAACGCCTGAGCGCCATGCATCAAAGTAAAGTAGCAGAGCCGCAATCAGCAGACATAGCAGCACAGACGATGCCGGAGCAAGAGCCGGCCACGGCCATGCCCGGGCTTGATCAGACATGGGCGGAAAATGCTGATGAAGCGCAAGCCTACATAGAGGAATCGGCAAACGATGGGTACCAGAGTTCGCCGGAGCCTGAAGCATCTGCTCAATATATCGATGAAGATTCCGCTGATGAGATCACTTCTGAGGAACCGGCGCCAAACGAGTCAACCATCGACTTTCATCAAGGTGCAGGACAAGTAGATGCTGGATTGGACTATGCCGATCAGTATGCAGAAGAGCCGTCCTCCGATTATAGCCAAGCAACGCCAGCCTTCAGTGAGACAGATCCGGCTTACGCAGATGAGCAAGCAGTTTATGATGAAGCAGGCGGAGGCGAGTCGTTCATTGATGCGCCCGCCGATTATGCCGAGTCAATTGAAGGCGCTGCACCACTTGAAGAGGGATCTATTGAAGAACTCGATTTTCAAAACAACGATGCACCAGGAGCCTACCATCCTGAGGCAGATGAGATTCTTTCTGACGATACCGCAGGCAATACCATCAACCAGAGCCCTGAGGATGTCTCGCCATTCCCCAACCGTTCACCCGAGGATATTCTGCAGGAGCTGGCCGATTCTCTAAATGTCGATTCTAAGCCGATAGAGCCTGAGCCGGTGGTCGACAAGTACGCTGATGTGCGAAAGCCTCGCACGCATGTACCCCCAGAGCGCCCGCATATTCCCGTTACGCCGCTCAAAGGGCTGGGATCAAAAATTCAGGCTCAACCGAGTATATCGCAAAGCAATCAAATGCCCAGCGCAGGGCAACAAGATGAGCATGAAGTAAACCCTGGTGATGAGGATGTCCAGATGAGCGCGCAGAATGACGACGATAATTTGAAGGATGATCCCTCCGGCAGCGCGCCTAGAGAAGAAACTCAGGCCTCAGAGACGCCCGCCAAGAAAGGCAGATGGGATGAGTTGGACTCGATCATCTCGAAGCCCAAACCGTCTGATTCGAAAGCGACTGATGCGGCTAAAGCCACGCCGGACAAACCTGCCGATGCTGGAAAAGCATCGGGCGGCAGCAAGTGGGGCGATCTCGATTCGATTGGCGCTCCTGCTGCAAAAGTTGGTCCGGCATCAGAAGGCGGGGCGAGCAAGTGGAAAGATCTAGATTCAATCGCTCCCAAGAGTTTCCAGAGAAGTGACGCTTCATCCGTGGATGAAGCGCCCAAGTCAGCCAGCGAAAACAAGGCTGCCGGCGCAGGCAAAGGGAAGTGGGGCGATCTCGACTCGATCAAGGCGCCTGGTGCGGCTGCTTCCAATACCACAGGCGGTGCGGGCGCCGGCAAGAGCAAATGGGGCGAATTGGATGCAATAAAAACTCCGGCGGCATCAGGCAGTGAGCCGTCGACGGGATTGGGCAAAAGCAAATGGGGTGATCTCGATGCCATCAAAGCCCCGGCCGCAGCCGAGAGTGATACCGCAGAAGCCACCACCGGCCAGAACAAGTGGGGCGATCTCGACTCCATAGGTATGCCATCTGCAGAGGAATCCGACATGGCCTCGGCTCGCTCGAGCAAATGGGAAGGTCTCGACACTATACCAACGCCTGGAGGAGCTGGAGGAGCTAAAGACAGTGCCGGCGATGAGGGCGGCAAATGGGGCAATCTGGACTCAATACCAACTCCAGGCGCTGTTCGCGAACCGGGCACAGAAGCAAAACCCCTGACCCCGTCCGCAGGTGCCAGTCAAGCTTCTGCCTTCAAGAGTCGGTTTGGCAAGAAGACTCAAGATGTAAACATGCCGAAGCTGGAAGAACGCGACGAAACAAGCGGCCGCGGTGGCGGCAAATGGGGCGATCTCGATGCCATCGGCAGCACGCCGGCGAGCAATGCGCCCGAGCCGGCTGAAGGCGGCAAATGGGGCGATCTCAATTCCATCCCTACACCGGCGGGCAATGCTGCTGCTGCTGCTGCTGCTGCTGCCGGAGCTGGCGGTAAATGGGGAAACTTGGATGCCATTCCCAGCCCCAAGAAGGAGAAGCAAGACATAGAGCAGGCCAAAGACAACCAGCCGCTCACCGGCGCCTTACCGACACCTCAAGCACCCTCCGCCTCCGCCGTTAAATGGAAGCACAGCATGGGCTCCGACCTGAACAGCGGCGTCAAGGAAGTCGGAGCGATGCGAGACAAACTGGTCAAAAAGAGCAAGAGCGCCGGCACCGTCGTTGGCTGGGGGCAGATGAGCTGGGTGTTGGCCGTGGTCATACTCGGCTCGTTCTTCTACTTCAGCTTCAGCTTCTTCCCCTATCCCACTCAAGGCACACAGACAGCCTCGAAGTAACTACGGCAAACAATCTATTTTTGCCGCCAGAATGAAGTCGCTCTCGGTCAAGCCATTGACGGCATGAGTCCAAAGATCGATTCGGAGTTCGCCCCAGCGCACGAGCAAGTCGGGATGATGCCCTTCCTCTTCGGCAATCACGGCGATCTTGTTAGCCAGATCCATAGCTGACTGGAAGTCCTTGAATTTGTATGATTTGACCAGCCGTTTTGCCTCGACCAGCTCCCAATTCTTGAGCTCGCCATGCAGCTTCCGGCACTGATCAAGACTGAGCGGCGGAACATCACCGCTGCAGGGAACGCATTTCCTTTTGGCCAATGCACAAGAGTTCTCGACCATCACATCATCTCCTGAAAATGAACAGAGCCGATTTTAGCAGGAGGAAGCAATTTCTAGTTGGAATGCAAATTACTGGCAAGCACCGAGGCCGTCTCATCACCCTGCGACCACTCATCAACCAGATCGTCTGCGCCCTCCGTCACTTCCATTGAAAAAACCGTGCCATCGCTGGCTTCGATTGATTCCTCCGGAAGCCGCTGAATGACGGCATCGAAGTTGTAAACCAGATTAAAACCGACACGCGACATTTGAGCGATGTGAACCGCCTCGTATAGTGCCACCATCCACGGTATCAGCGTCCAGGAGAGCACCAGGTAGGCCAATCCGGCAACACGTTCACCGAGGTAAAATTTATGCACGCCGATGCCACCAAGGATGATGGCAAGCCAGGTGGCGGTTCGCTTATCGCGCCCGCCTTTAACCCGCCCTTGTGCGGCCTCGATCAGCAGCGCCTTTCTCCTGGAGAGCGGTAAGCCGCTGTCGCGGGAACGGCTGGCCTTCTCAGGCAAAACCTCCGGAGTAATCGGCACTCCCACGAACCCGCAGATACACGTCGCTGTTTTATCCCTCTTCGATCGGAAGCGATAAACCTCGGACTCGGACAGGAGGCGCGAGCAGCGCGCGCAATAGAGAGGATTCGACATGTATTCGATCGGCTTGGGCTGCCTGAATTTGACCAAACCGAGCACATGACCGCCCTGACCGAATTGTGCTTTCAAGCTCTCCACGCGTTTGCCCAGATCCGACTTCTGGCGCTCGTCAGGAGCCAATTCCGCTGCCCTTTCAAGCTGATCGATCGCCTCATTCACCTTGTTCAATTTCAAACAAGCCTCGGAGAGTTTGACGCGCGCTTTCAACTCATTGCCCCGCTGCGCCGGCAAGCCATTTACTCTCTTGAGCGCTTCGGCGAAACACGCCTTCGCCTCATCGTACGAGGCGCTCTTGTACGCACGCTTCCCGCGCCGCATCCACATTCCGTACGCTTTGCTCAAATCTGTTTCGAAGACCTCATCAGCTTTGATGATCGGAATTTCAAAGGATGAAATCGATTGTCCGCAGCTGTGGCAATATATTTGCCATGGCTCGAGATCGGTGCCGCAAACCGGACAGCCGATCATACCTGATTCAGTGTTGGGCTTCGGCTCTGCCAAAATGCTCTCCTCCGCGCCCTCTTTCCCTAAAGGTTTTCCGGATAATTTTCCAACTTGACGGTTTTGTTCAAAGTAGTGATCTTGCTGTCGCCCGGCTGCATGCGGCGAATGCGAAATTCCATAGTGTCGCCGGGCTTGAGAGCGTGGAGAATCTGTCTCACCTCATCGGATGATTTGACTGGTTTGCCGTTTACCGACTCGATTATGTCGCGCTGGCGCAAATCGGCTTTGTCAGCCGGACCACCTCTGACGACGTTTGAAACCATGACCATCATTGAATGCACCGGCAACGTCTGAGCTTTCTTCCGATCCGGATCGAAATCATCCATGTACAGACCGAGGAAAGGTCTGCCTACAGAGCCTTTCTCGATCAGCTTGCGCGCCACTTCGCAAGCCGTGTTGGAAGGTATAGCCCAGTTAATACCAAGTCTGCCGCTATTGCCGGCGGCGCAAACAATGCCAATCACCTCGCCGTCGATGTTGGCGAGCGGTCCGCCGGAGTTGCCAGGACTGACTTGTGCGTCAGTTTGAATCAAAGGAATGTTGTTGCTGAACTCACCGACGACCCGGTTGACACCACTGACGAGGCCGACCGTGACGGAATGGTCGAATCCGAAGGGACTGCCGATGGCAATTGCCCAATCTCCGGCTCTGACGCCTTTGCTGTCGGCAAAGTGAGCAATGGGAAAATCGTTGCCCGGAACCTTGATGACGCAAAGATCCGAGAATGGATCGCGTCCCACAACTATGGCATTGAACTCGCGATGATCAAACAGCGTCACGCGCACGTCCGTGCCCGGCGGTACGACGTGGTTGTTGGTAAGAATGTGACCTTCTTTGCTGATGATTACGCCGCTGGCTTGCTGATGCACCGGCATTCCGCGGCTCATCTGCTGGCGATTTCCGTAAGGGCTCGGCTGAAAAAATCTCTGCACCGGCTGCAATGGTGCCACCACCGGTGCTGGCTCGATACGCTTGGCGCGCAGGTCGATATTGACCACGATCGGATTCAGCCGCGCCACCGCATCGGCAATCGAGTGGTCGCCCTTCACTGTCGGCGCCGTAGTACTGGAAGTGCTCGCTGGGCTGGAATCGGTCTCGCGCAACATGGTCACCACTTTGTTGTTGGGACACAAGAACGAACCGCACCATAACCCGGCCAGAAAGACGTTGACACAGGTAATTACCAGCCAGACTTTGGCGTTCGTGCCCTCAAATTTTTGATTCGCGGCACTGGCAGGATTACCGGACGGAGACGAATTATCAGATGAACCATCCTCGGATGGCTTGATCGGGTTTGGTCTTAAAAACCGCCCCGAGCGGCGCAGAAAATTTTGTAAGCTCTGCATGGTGTCTGATTGCTCGGCTCTGCCAGCCTCGGCTTCTTCCCTCGGAACGCTGTGCTCTCCGCTATTTTCAATGGAAGCATCGCGCGACGAGCGGTTTTTCAACCTTTTTATCTTCGGCTCGCCGCGTTTCACCGCCTCTTCGGCAGCCTGCTCCAGCGTTTTGGCCGGCTGATAACGCGACCATTCCTTCTCAAGAGGCGGCTTGTCCTCCAGCAGCGCCTCTGGGTCTACCTCTTCGTCATGGACGTCATCGCCAGGTGAGAAGTAAATCGGAACGTCATCATCTATTTCCTTTGCCATCCAGAAGATTCCTGTCGTTAACCCAACATTTAACCCAAAAGGTGCTTAAACAGCGGT
>JAJPJO010000469.1 GCA_021324135.1 Pseudomonadota bacterium | reverse complement strand
AGTCCCTTTTCTGGCAAAAATTCGCCCGGATACAAAGAGTAAAAGTGTCACATATGACCACTTTCAGCAAAAAAAGTGTCACTTGTGTCCAGCTTCAACCTAACAAGTTTCTGCTCCTCCCTCTTCTCTACAGCTGTTGAGAATGCTCGCTTGCTCCGTTGTTATCCTTGTTCAAATTCGTTTTGTCATTATCCTTAGTCTGCACCGGAGGCATGAATGGCTCGCTCTCTTTAACGTCGAGTTTGAATTGTTTAAATGAACAAGTATTCTGTTCAGAAGTTGAACCCGCACAAGTTGCCGAACCATTAGTTCGTCCAAACGCTTTATCATTACTTTCTGTGCAATTCGACTGTGTTTTTTCAATGCTGTTCATAGGAAACTTGCGAGGCGTTATACTCTTCTCTTTCGCCTGATGTTTGTTCCCGGCGTGTGAAGCGGGAATTGAGATGGCAAGTAAGACAGTCAGCAATAGTGCAATCTTCATAAAGCGTCCTCATTTCTACCTGTCATTTGCCCTTTCGTACTGCTGTTCTAAAGCGTGAGAGAGGAATTCTTATACGACTGCTTTGTAATGTAAGTTCTGCCTAGACGATGTTGATGTTGATTTTGATGCTGATCCCGATGCTTGATTCTGACGCTTGATTCTCAGAGCCTATCGAAAGAAGTTCTGTTCATGGGAATCGCTCAAGATTTGAGGTATTCTAGCCGGAGTATTTTCTCCGCATAAAAACAGGCCAATTGCTCCAGCAGGTGAATTCAGATGCGATGCTTTCTGTTAGCGTTTTTCTTAATCAATTTTGTGCTCATTAGCGCGTCTCATGCGATGTACGCCGTGCCTCAAGTTGAGCAGGTGCCGGTCGAGCGGCTGCTTAAGAACCTGTCTGCGCGCCAAAAGGAGGCGAAGATCGATCAAGAAAAGGCGATGCTTGCGTTTCAAATCGGCAGGCTTCATTCGATGGCATATGCATTAAAGACAGGAACAGCATCAGTTGCTAGCAATAGCGTAGGGACTGCCGCCGAGCTTCCTTTCTACGGAGTGGGCTTTTCCGATTACAGGCAGTTCGGAGTGGCGGACAGCAAAGATTCAGCCCAAAAGACAAAGGCGAAGGAGCACCTAGAATCCGCTATCCACCATTTGAGAGAGGCAGTGAAACTCGACCCTTCACTGGCACAAGCTAAGCTTAGCCTGGCCTGGTGTTTGGATGAATCCGGCAACAAAAAGGAGGCTTTGGCGTACTACCGACCGCTCTTCAGCCAGTTCTTTGAAAGGGAGAAGCGGGGCGGGTTCCTGGGTGGTTCCGTGGCGGCAGAAACCGGAGGGTATATGCTGAAAATTCTTGACCCTGGAAAAGACGCGGACGAGATAAGCGATATCAAATCGAAAATGGCACAACTCGATAGAGTGCCGCGCGCCATGACGCCGCTGGTAATTCCACTGGCACCGAATGTGGTATCAAGCGAACTGATGACAGATGCGATTGTTTCCTTCGACTTGGATGGAAGAGGAAAGCGCCGTTATTCTCAATGGCCGAGCAGGCGTGCAGGCTGGCTCGTCTATGATCAAAAAGGAAAGGGCGAAGTTACATCAGGACTGGAATTATTTGGGCAAAGTACATTTTGGATCTTTTGGCGAAACGGCTATGAAGCGCTCGCTGCATTGGACGATGATGGAGATGGAAAGCTCGAAGGCGATGAGCTGCGTAACCTCGGCATATGGTGTGACGCCAACCAGAACGGCGTTAGCGAGCCAGGTGAAATACGATCATTGGCTGATTGCGGCATCGTTTCTCTCTCTTGCCGGTATGTTGGTGGTAACGGAATGCCGTGCGGTGGCAAGGGAATGCCGATTGGTGGCAAGGGACTGCCGTTTAGTGACAAGCAAATGCCGTTTAGTGCGCACGGTGTGACATTCAGGAATGGCGAAACAGCGGCTACTTACGACTGGATCGTTGAAGAGTGCCCGCTTCAGTGAGCGTTTATGTTCATCAGATTCTCGACTTGTCCCGACTTGGAATGCGACTCTTGCTGAACACGAACATCCGTGGAAGCATTGTGTCCCGTTTCGCCAGCCTCAGCCGGCATCGTTCTTGGTACCACTTTCATTGCACCACCGCTGGTGGCTTGCTCCGGCTTACCGATTGAAGAGAATCCTGAGATTATGTTTTTGAATATGGCAGCCGCGTTCATATTCTGGTTTGATGGCGCTGGTGGCGGCAACTTCTCGGTCATATCGTCAGCTGATGCATCAAAATCCTTGGATGCGATACGTCGACCGGAAGCGCTGTCCTGGTGCCTGCCCTGCTCTTGAGTTTGAACGCCGGCGATCTTTTGATTATCCGCAGCTTTGGGTGAACCTGATGACAAATTCTTTTCGGACGTTTTTTGTGAAACGCTCCTTTCGGATGTTTTGTGTGAAGCTTTCTTTTCGGATGTTTCTTGGCCGAGCTGTTCTTCGTTTTCCTTAGCCTTCGATGACTTTAGATTGCTCTGTTTAACCGCCTTGCGATCCGATGACGTGAAACTCTTGATGGCATCGGTGGTCGCCGACAAGGAAGTGACAGTCCTCTTAGAATAAGCTCCATTGGCGGCTTTAGACTCATCCGCTTCGGCTCTTACTGTTTCGGCCACTCGTTTCGCCTTACGCGCTTTCTCCGGCGAAGGTTTCCTCGCTTCATCTGTGGCAAGCAATTTCTTTTCGGTGGTTTCGGATTTTGGCTTGGACTGGGCGGAGCTGTTGCCTTGTTTAACTGCTTTGCCTGCATGAGAAAAACTCCTTCCGTCTGCGACCATACTCTCATCAGGAGCCGTGTGTCGAACCTCCTTGGCGCTGGTCTTTTGCTTCGCTGCTGACGTTCGGCTAGAGTTGGGTTTTGCTCCAGCGATGGCGGACTCGTCGGCGTCGCGCTCCGGCTTGGGTCTGGCGATTTGTGTCGCATCAGTGCGGGGCTTGGCGTTCGAGCTGGCAATTGTCGCTTCTTCCGCTCCAGATCGAACGCTTATACTGGTTGCGCCAGACGTTTTCTCATCTTTCGTTTTCTCATCCTTCTTAGACTTGGGCTTTTCGCCGGGCGTCTTCGATTTTTCTGCAACAGAGCTATCTTTTACGGAAGTCTTTTCCCGCTCAGCCTCAATGTTGTGCGGCGGTTCAATGTTGTGCGGCGGTTCGATTTTGTGTGCCGGTTCGATTTTGTGCGGTTCTACTTTCGTGGCGATGAATTTGGGATTTGATTGTTTAGCTGTGTCACTGGTATCGCTTTTAGTGTCATGAGCGATTGCAATCGATCCGACCTCATCTTCCGGAATGGCATGAGGCGGGAAGTTGCACTTATGCTCCAATTGCGAAACGCGCGCCAGCAGCACTGAATTGGGCTTCAGCTTCAAAGCCTCGCGGAATTCGACAAGCGCTGTTATGGTCTTGCCTCGTTTCAACGCTTGCTCACCGAGTTCTATCCTGTCGTCATAGGACGTGTCGCTCTTGCCGAGACGTTTCAACATGCCGGCGACATTTTTTCTCGTAACCGGATTGTTGGGATCCAGGAATAACGCTCTATGCAAACTGTCCATCGCAATCTCCGGTCTGTCCACCGATTGAATTGCATAATTGTTATAGGCGATGCTGAGGTTCTCGCGGGCGAGTTCGAAGTTATCATCCAGGGCCAAAGCGGACTTGAACAGATGAATCGCTTTGGTATACTCGCCCTTTTCGAGCGCACGCACGCCATCATCATTGATCGCCACCTTCTGCGTTGCATAAACCAGCTTCGGAACAGCGATGCCTTCCAAACCATGGCTGTCCAGGCGGTATCCCGCTTTGCCGATGATCCGGCCTCGCTCGATAAAGCCCCATCGCTCGCTGCCGACAAAATTCTGCCGCTCGTCGGGCATAACGAAGAGGCAGCCATCTGGTACCACTATTGGTGCGTCGCCTGTCTCATAGGCTCGTCGCTGGTCGTCATCATTGCCGGAGCCTTTAGCAAGGTCGGCGAGAACAAAATAGTCGCCGTTCGGTTTGTCTTTGGAGTACGAATGCTCATCGAGAAGTTTGCCGTCGATCAAAATGCCGAGGTCCTTGCGGATCACTATGGTCTCTCCAGGCAATCCGATGACCCGCCTCAGGTCAACCATCGAGTCCGGAGCAAAAGATGTGCCGGTCACGACCGCGACCATCGATTCCAGTCCCTGAGCAGGTTTATAGGCTTTGTTGTCGATATAAGGGGGCACGATCGCGACAATTTCGAAGCGCTGCGGCATCTTTCCAGACATCAGGTCGCACCGGTCCAGGATGAGCGTTTCGCCCTTTTTCAGGCAGGGACTGAGCGCATCCGTCGCCACGCTGTAAGGTCTGACGAAAAGCCGGACGCCCACAAAGAGGAGCGCTACAACAACTATTGCCAGGAAAACCCTCAAGAACATTGGCTCGGCACCGGGTGGTTGAACTGAAATGGGAGTCCGACGTTCGTCGGTGTTAGTCTAAACATCCATATCAGTATTAGAACGTCTCGATTGGACCAAATAAATCAATGCCTTGTCAAGCGGTATTACCGTTTGGCCTTCGTAAGTTCACGAGAAGTTTCATAAGCCAGCCCAATTGAGCAGCCCGATTTAGTCTACCCTGCTTGCCTGCTGGAGCATCGACATGCCTGAATTAACCGGCTCCGGTATGAACCCGGAAAAGCTTCTTGTAATTCTTGTTACAAGACCGGTTCGGGCATAGTCCGCAAGGTTGCATCCCAGCTCTTCCCGCAACCAATTGCTTTCCCGCTCGGCGCTATAGCCATCCTTCGGCAATGGCAGCAAGATCGAAGGTCGGGCAGGGTTCATAAGCGAGAAGAGCAGGCAGCTATCGATAAACGATTGCATGTCTATTCGTGACTGCTGATTAGCTTTCGAGTCTGTTGACTCGGCTATCCACAGGTTGATTCCGGCAATCGTCTTTTCGCTCCAGCCATGTTCGGATGCCACCGCATTTAGCACCATTGCATCGAGAGCTTCCTCGCTTCGTCTCAACTCGGATGTGAGCCGGCCGACCTTCTCCTGGAGAGACCGGCAGGCTTCAAGCAACGTGATGCCGTTGAGCGGCTCGTACAAGGTCCGAAAACTTGGCGCGCCACCATTGGCGGTGATATCAAACCATGAGGTCGGATCACAAAGCAGTGAAATTTCACGTTTCACATCAGTGCATCGCTTAGCCATGTCCGCAATAGCCGTTTTAGCTTCAGGCGACGAAACAAGCAGCGGAAGCCGCTTCAGATCTCCGACTTGATAATTGATCGTCGGATTGAGCGATCGGGCCAGTGCCACCATTAATGATGAGTTCAAGTAACCGAGCACAAACATATCATCCTCAGAGAAAACTGCCGAGGCGCCAACATCGAAGATGCATCCGGGAGGCAAGATGCGAACCGCGTTCCCACGGGTATTCACAAAGGAAAAACACAATCCCTTTTTAAAGTAAAAAGACTCGTTTTTCACAACCCAATTTGTTTTGCCCTTTAAGTATGGATACTTTTTATTGACCGAATTTTTTATCGCCGCACCATTGTCTTGCCAGTTCACGACATGGCGAACCGGGCTGTACCAGCGCTCTTCGCCAGCTCCTTTGACATAAGGGAACCAAACCGTTCCCAACTCATCAGGTGAAACTTGCCAGACGAGCTTGACGAACCGGTCATTATCCGTGGTGGCAAGGCCCTGCCTTATGTCGGCGATGTTAGAAAGAGGAGCGACTTTCTGAATCAGCTCCGCAAGCTGAAGCGGCAGACTGTAATTGAAGGGGCAACCGCGAAGCTGCAAGAATAACTTTTGATTCAGATTTTGGGCTGATGTATTGAGTTTGGCATCGCTATTCCCGGCTGTTCTGATATCGCTTTGCTTATCGATCGATTGCCTGAGATTGATAAAACGAGAGAGTGGCTCGCCCCCTGCCTCGGCAGGCGAACGCTCGGCGT
>JAJPJO010000546.1 GCA_021324135.1 Pseudomonadota bacterium | reverse complement strand
TTATTACTTCTCGCCAGGTTGACTTTTGCTTTTCTCAAACCGAAGTCAAAAGGCTCCCAGGAAACAAGTGTTTCGTTAGTGAATCCAAAACCACCGAGAAAATCATTGTTGTTCCTGACGGCGCCGCTTATGTTCGGTACGATATTTTGAGGAGCCAAAAATCCTGTGATATTATTGGCGGTGCCATAGTTCTCATCGAACAAAAAATCAGCGCGAGGCAAATATGCCGTTTTAGCCTGAGTTATGCCCGCGCGCGCAGCCTCCGATTTCAGCGTGGCTGAGCGAATAGCAGGATAGTTTTTTCTGGCCGATTCTATTGCGCTCGAGATAGTAAGTGATTGAACACTGCTAACATCAGCCCGCATTTTAATGGCACCCGTCGCATCAGCCGAGACCGGCTGCGCCCACACCTGCTCTACATGGGAGGAAACGCACGCGGCTGCAACCAAAACCAGTATGACAGCAGTTTGACCGCTGGTTCTCAACCTTTTCAATATCGCCAGGTCGATCATTTTTTTCTCTTCGCGGTAGTGCTAGAACTTTCTTTATGAAGGGCCTGGAAAAGCCCTTCGAATAAAGCGATGCCATACAACTCCAGCTGATCATCCCCCAGGTTCGTCAGCAACCAGCCCTTCAGGATCAAATCAATCGCGACAATTTCCGGATGGGTGTAGCGCCCGTCTCGCAGATCGATTTCGTGAACAATCTCAGCCATTTTCCAGAGAGCCGGATCTTGCAAATCAAAGGCTGTGAGGATCGTTTCAAAGGTGCAAAAACTTCCGACATGCCCGAATGTTCCGCCTTCTTTCATGTCAAAACCGATTTGTCCGGGCTCGACCGCTCTGGCGTAACGTATCTCCGCTTGAGTATCTATGTATCGCCGAATCAGCCAGGCGGAACTGAGACGATCTACATGCGGTCGCGGTCTCGTCACCCATACTTTATTCTGAAAAGCGGCAATGGATGCAGGGCTGATTTCCAAGCCTTCTCCATCGCCGGACAACAATCTGTCAAGCTTCGCGAAACGGGAGACAATGCGGGCGCCGGCAGGAGAATTAAAGAAATCCGTCTTCAAAATTTCCTTCTGGCTCTTCCTGAGTTTTTGAAATTCATTGAAATGCTTAAGCCGAGCATCAGGCTTCAGCTTCTTGCTCACTGCCTTTTCAAGCGCGTTCAGCGGCGCTTCAAATGACTCGTACTCTTTATCACTCTTCTCCTGAAAGAGTCCAATGACCTCGGCATTCGTCATGCCTTCAAATGATTCAACGCGCATCAAGAGGGACTCGCCGCCATGCTGCTGCACTTCCTTATTCAGCCATTGAAAGGATTCGAGACATTCTGCTCTGGCCGGCAGAATATGAACTCCGCCGCGCGGACTGATGGCGCCCATGCGACTCAACTTCCGCCAGATCGCCACACGAGGGCTCGATCTATTTGAGGCGGGCAATGAGTAAGTCAATACAAGCCAGGTCACAAATTTCCTCGAACAAACGCTCAGTGTATCACTGGTTGCTTTACTCTGCAACGAACGTTACATGATAATTGCCGGAAGGCTCGCTGCCACACTGCCAAAGCGCAAAGGTGCTTCAACAGGCTTCTTCTATCAGTCCTAAATTGCCCACTTGTCTTTGAACCATTTGAGAACTTTCTTCAGTTCGCCGATTTCCGGTTCGACAACCAATACGTTGCCAGCAATTGGGAAGAAAAACGCGACTGCATAACAGAAAACATCGGACTCTATCTGCACATCTGCAATCGCAAGTTCACCTGATTCCATGCCAGCTTTCAAGACATCCAGAACAAACTGCTTAAATAACCGGGATTCCTCTTGCAGGCGATCCGGCTTGGCCTCAATTACGGCTCTTGCTATCTCTGCTACATAGTCGGAACCAGTACGCACGCGTTGACTGGCTTCGAACCTGGCCCAGATGTATCTCTCCAGCTTCGAAAATGCCTTCTCTTTGCTCGCTAGAATCTCCTCTATCGTCAGTTTGTGAGCCTTGGCAAACTCTTCCGCGCACGCGGCAATGATCTCCGTTTTGTTAGCAAAGTATCTGTACAGGTTGCCTACGGACAATCCGGCATCTTCAGCTATTTCATTCATGGTTGTGGCTCTAACGCCAAATTTTCTGAACCGTGCTCTAGCAGAATCTAAAATCGCTTTTCGCTTTTCAGGTTTCAGTGTCTGCGCCATTACGCTGCCCGTCTCAAGATACACTTCACGGAGTCTTTTGGCTTAAGGGTAAACGTCAGATCCATTCTTATCTCTTGCTCGCTGATCACGTCCAGATCGTATCTCTGCGCTATTCCTGCAATAGCTAACACTGCCTCCATTGTCGCAAAATTATTGCCTATACACTGTCGACTGCCACCACCGAACGGGAAGTAAGCAAATTTTGGACGCTCCCGACCTTCTCCGGCAGCGAAACGCTCAGGCTGGAACTTCTCCGGCTCGCTCCACCACCGTGGATCTCGATGTGTCAAGAATTGGCAGAGTGATATCATTTTCCCTTTCTCAATCAAAAATCCTTCTACGATATCGTCTTCCTTGGCCTCTCGTGGCTGTCCCCATGCTGGAGGATAGAGTCGCATAGACTCATCAAAGACCTGCTTGGCGTACGGCATTGTCGCCATGTCTGACCACACAGGATGTCTTCCAGCCAGTTGACGCACCTGTTGATTGAGTATCTGGCGCTTTTCCGGATTCTGGCTAAGCAGTATCCATGACCAACAAAGCGCCGCTCCAACAGTGTCGTGTCCAGCGATTAACAGCGTAATCACTTCGTCGCGAAGTTGTTCGTCCGTCATGCGCTCACCGGTATCAGCATCCTGAGCCGCGATTAGCATTCCAAGAAGATCTGCACCGCCGTTTGGTGAATTCTTATGAGATGCAATTATGTCCCAGACAACTTCATCCAGCGCCGCTCGCGCCTTCTTGAAGTCGCGATTTTCCTTTGTAGGCAACCATTCTGGCAAAGCGAAAGCCGCATTTAGTTTATATCTTGCGTGTTGAAACGCTTTGACCAGGTTGGCACCAATTTTGTTTGAGTGATCTGATATATCAACGCCAAATAACGCCATGCCCACATTCTTCAGCGTTAGTCTCATCATTTCATGGGACAGATCTATCTCGGCTCCGTTTGGCAATTGGTCCCATTCTTGCAGCAGCCACTGAATATTCGCTGCCATCATTTCTGTCATTCCTGCGATGCTTTCGCGATGAAAGCTGGGCTGCATCAGACGTCTCTGCCGCAACCAGAAATCGCCCTCGCTGGTTACTAGACCGTTGCCAGCCAGGACGCCAAATGCATTATTGAAGCGATCGGGCTTTCGATACTTCGTTTGGTGTGTTTGCAGAATGTGCTCTACCCCGGCAGGGTCAACAATCAGGTAGAAAGTAAACCCTGGCATCACATTAGCTCTAACGTAGTCGCCATATTCCCGCACGAGGTTCTTGTAAAAGTCAATCAGACCAGACACGTCCTTCGGCAGGGTTCCGGAAAAGAGCATGTTGGTTGGACCGGGTGGGATTTTAGCTTGCATGGCAAGACCTCAATAATGAATATTCGTATCAATATTCATTATTGCATATTTTGACGAATCGGGCAGCCATTAAAATTCCGATCCTGTTTTCTCTGCCCTCGGAAACAAGCGAGCGTTGTCCAGGACCACAATCGCCGGCGGATCTGCATCGAACCTTGCTGAGAATAGCTGTCACCCTAAGGCTCTAGCTTACTCGCACGCTCGCTTATTACGAAGGCGATTATGGCAAGAACGTAGCAAGCCGCCCCGGCAAAGTAGGTTGCCGAGATTCCGTAGTAAAGCAAGAGGAATGTAGAGAGAACTGATGACAGTACCGATGCCGATCCGTTTAGTCCCCAGAACCAGGGAAGCAAATCGTCGAGCCCCTTTTTGTGCGCAAGCTGGATTCCTAATGGAAATGCCATCCCGAGCACAAACCCCATCGGCGATACCAGGCAAATCGCCACTGCGATTCTGCCCATCAGATTGACACCAGAAAATTCATTCAAGAGCGTCGGTGTCAAAAATCCGGTGGCAATGACAATTAGCAATAGCAGCGCCAGTCGCAAGCGCGCCGCCCTCAGAGGCGTTCCCAATGCGGTATGGAAACTTCCGGCACCGCCTGAGAGAAGCAGCGTGAATAGAACAACAGCAAGACTCAGTACCGGTGCACCCAAGAAAATACTCAAGCGCTGCATCTGCGCAATTTCGAGGAGCATGAAACCAAGTCCAATGGAAAGGAAATGAACAAGTAGCGTGCCGCTTTTAGCCAGTGATGGTTTTCTTGCAACAAGCACGAGAGGAAGCAGAATAAAAACTGCGTTTAAAACAAAGGCAACCACAAGAATGACGAACAACTCGCGCACGTGAAATGAAATGCAGCTCAAGAACCACTGATCGGGGTGGAAAAGCAATCTGATCGAGTCAGCGACGCGAGTGGTCTGAAAGAAAAACGGACGATCATCTGTGGGCGCGGTCAAATCCTCAGGCAAGCGGGCGAGAATGTTCGCTGCCTGTTCTCCCGAGCATAAGTCAGACAAGCGAGGGTCAGTGCAGTGATCGGGATCAAGAATGACATCGAACCCCATGCGCGCGCATTCGGCTCTGATTGTGGTCACGTCACTTGTTGAAAAGGGTGACTTGCTGACCAGAATTGTTGATACGCCGCCGCGCCCGCCGATTGCTTCGCTCTTCGGCAAAACGGCAATCATAATGTGTTTGCGCGGCTCTTTGATTCCAGATTGAAGCAGGCTTGTATTGGCCAGCGATACCAATCTATATGTTTCGCTCGGCAATTCTTTGGTATGCCAACGGGAGAAGCTCAGCAGTCCACCTGATGTGAGGTGGTCGAAAAGCAGCCGCCAACACTCCGTTGTGTACAAAGAGTTCTCGGTCAAGGCCAGCGCTCCCGCCTGGGTTGCGGCAAACGTATCTATGAGCGATACCTGAATGATGTCGAATCGATCGCCGCTGCTGGCAACGTAACTGCGAGCTTCGTCATTGATAATCCTTACATTCGGAATTCTGTCTAGATGACCTGTGAAATCGCCATAGACTCCGGTAAGGGCATTGATGATGTTGTTGTTGATTTCAATGCCTGTTACCTTGTTTTGCTTGAAAGCCAGCGCGGTAAGAATGTCCCTGCCGCCGCCGATGCCGACTACCAGAACGTGCCCGTCATGCCGAATCCAGTGAGCCAGTGCGGTGATGTCATACTTGAGATGCTCGACTTTGCTCAGATCGCCCCCGAATTTAGTGAGCACAGTCGCGGCGCTGCCATCAATTACTAATCGCAGTTGTTCGGTTCGCATGTCCTTGGGCAGCAAAGGGCTCAGTCCCCAGCCCTCCGGCCGGCGCAAATCTTCATTGCCATTGATTACAACGCGCGAGAATGAATTCCATCGCTCATAAAGTGGTGGCGCTTCTCTAGCACCTTTTATCAGTGAAAGCGAAATGAGTGGATGGTGTGAGCGCACCATGATGGTGTGCGCGACAGCGAAAAGTGTAAAGGTGATGCATGCAACTGTCGCCAGAGTCTTGATCCGGACTTGAGCAGCGGCGTGGGCGAACAGCGCTGCGGCCAGCGAGGCAAATGCGGCCAGCACCACGATTGAGGACATTGCATCTGTGAAACTTAACAGGATGATTATGCCAGGGCAACCGAAGGCGGCGCCGCTCAGATCGCTGGCATACAACCGTCCGATCTTTCCTTCCAGCTTGGTGAGCGCCAGCGCGATGACAATGCCACTGGGTATGAACGGCAGCGCCAGCAATGGATAGCTGATGATCAGAAATATCGTCCAGGCTGCGCCGGCATCCAATTTTGAGACAAGAGGTGGAACTAAGGCAAAGGCGAGGACGGCAAAGACGATTGTGATAGCGAAGGCAAGCGAGTAAGATGCCATCTGCGCCTTTGTTCTTTCAGGCGGAAAACGATTGGAGAGAATATAGACCAGCATGGTGCCGACTGTCATGCCAAACATGGCGATCGAGATAGCCATGAACGCGAAGTGATACCACATCGTGACGCTGAAGATTCGCGTCAGCAAAATCTCATACATCAAAATAACGCAGGCTGTCAGAGCTATCCCTGAATAGACAGGCCAGTTGCTATTACGATTAGTAAGATTTTGATTTTCGGACGTGCTTTCCATGATTTTCAGACAGAATGCCGGGTTCTTGTGAACGAACTCATACATTGTAGAGCAGCGGCGCTCGTGCTCAGCTAAAAAAAACCAATCGAAAGGATGATAAAAACCATCCTCTCAGTCGAGAGCATAGTTCTTTTTATAAGAAAGAATGCTTGTAGCCGGGCAGTGACCGAGAACTTGGACGTACGGAGCTCAGTATGAAAACTTACGATGCAAACGATTCCTTGCCAGCCGATTACAAAAGAGCGCTCATCGATCTTTTGTCCTTTCAAGCGGACTCCGAATTCGCTGGCGGGCAGCGCGTCTCTGAGAACATGCGCTTTGCCACAAGACCCGAAGAAGCCTATCGCCTGGCTAAGAAAGTCATGGAAGAGATGGGTCATGGCTGGTATTGCTGGGAGATTCTGGCGCCCCTCGGTGTTGATGTGAACGCTCGCGTTCAACATCTTGTTCAAAATCCGGATAATCCTGATCCGAAAAAAGTGCGCATAATAAATGGCTTTCGCAAGGAAAATTGGTCGACGTTTTTTAATTGCTGGGCGGATGTAGCGATGTTCTCCACGGTCGTGACACCAGGGGCAGTAGCATTCCTTGGTCAATACAGAGAGTCTTCGTACTTGCCCTGGCGCCGCATCAGTGAGCGGATATGGCAAGAGGAGAAGGGGCATCTTGCCTTTGGAGTCTGGGCTGCTAAGCGCGTCCTCGAATTCGAAGGAGATGAGGGCAGACAAAAGCTGAATGATGCTGTTCCCAAGTTTCTGGCAATGGGTCTCGGCTTCTCTGGTCGACCATCTGATGACAGCAAGCATTTTGCCAAATATTTTGAGTACGGTTTGAAATTGAAAACATCGCAACAACTTCAAGAGGAATACCTGGAAATTGTCAGCAAGCGCCTGGAAGAGCTCGGACTGAGCCTGCCGTCAGATGTACAGCCAAACTACGACATGCGCTTCGGATACGCGGAGGATTCCGATCCTGTGGAAGTTCAACGCGGAGCAGGCAAACGAACGAGCATCAATCATGCTGCAGCACGTAACTAATCCTGAGCTTTGCATCCAATGCTCGGCATGCGAACTTGCCTGCCCGGCCAAAGCTGTGCATGCGGTTCTGGGCCGATACTGCATCGATGCGGAGACTTGCAATGAATGCGGCAAATGCATTCAGGAATGCCCAACCGGTGCTGCCGACTGCTATATAGACGTGAGCGAACGATTTTCTGTCGAGCAACAATCAACCTGGCAAAAATTGCCGAACGCGTAGACGCGTAATTAGCTTTACTGAGTAACTTCAAGAATTAATTCGACTGCTCGGTACATTCAAGAGCAGGGCGAACAAATTGATACAATGTTGCGGCCGAGGAATCCCCGTCGTCAAGTGCCCGCGGCATGCAAGCTGTCAATCAGCACGGCTTGGGCGTTTGCATCATTTCTAACGCGAGGAAGAAGTAAATGGTCACAGCTGCTGAGAATCGCTCACACGAAGAAGTTTCCATAAGTGCCTATGGAAAGGCTCGCTCAACTATAAAAGGTTCACCACTGGATGCCGAGCAATTGCGCAAGACTCATGCGTACTGGAGAGCATGCTGCTATCTCGCTGCAGGGATGATTTACTTGAAATCAAATCCGCTTTTGAAAGAACCGCTAAAGCCGGAGCACATAAAGAACAGGTTGCTTGGTCATTGGGGAACAAGTCCGGGGCTCAGCTTTATCTATGTCCATCTAAACCGCGTGATTAAGAAATACGATCTGGACATGATTTATATCGCCGGTCCCGGCCATGGTGCTCCAGGTGTTCTCGCTCCAGTCTATCTCGAGGGAACATACTCAGAAGTATATCCGGACAAAAGCGAAGATGAAGATGGCATGGCAGCATTTTTCAAACAGTTTTCCTTCCCCGGCGGCATAGGAAGTCATTGTACGCCTGAGACACCCGGATCGATTCATGAAGGTGGTGAGCTGGGTTATAGTCTCTCGCACGCATACGGCTCGGTCCTGGATAATCCGGACTTGATCACTGCAGTGGTAGTCGGCGATGGAGAATCAGAAACAGGACCGCTTGCAACCGCCTGGCATTCGAATAAATTCATCAATCCCGAGCGTGACGGTGCCGTGCTTCCGATTCTTCATTTGAACGGCTACAAGATCAACAATCCCACTATTCTTGCTCGAATAGATCACCACGAGCTGGAGGATCTGTTCAAAGGCTATGGATACACGCCCTGCTTTGTAGAAGGAAGCGACTTTGAAAGTATGCATCAAGCGATGGCGGCAACCGTCGAGTATTGCATCACCGAAATCAAAAATATTCAAGAGCTGGCTCGCACCAAGGGTAATACCATCCGGCCTCGTTGGCCTATGATTATTTTGCGCACTCCCAAAGGTTGGACCGGCCCTAAGGAAGTCGATGGCCGCAAGGTGGAAGGTTACTGGAGGGCTCATCAGGTGCCGCTTCCTGGCGTAAGGGAAAACGCCGAGCATCTTGCCATGCTGCAAACCTGGCTTAAGGGTTACAAACCGGAAGAGCTTTTCGATAAAAATGGAAAATTAATCGGCGAACTAAAAGAATTAGCTCCGCACGGCCGGCGACGAATGAGCGCCAATCCGCATGCAAATGGCGGACTGATTCACAGGCAATTGAAAATGCCTGATTTTCGAGAGTACGCTGTCGATGTGCAAGCGCCGGCGCAGATCGATGTAGAAAACACCAGGCCCCTCGGGAATTTTCTCAGAGACATCCTGGCTGCCAATCCGAACCGATTCAGAATATTCGGGCCGGACGAGACGACTTCAAATAAGCTTGATGCAGTCTACGAAGCGACCAAAAAGATCTGGTATGCAAGCTATCTGGATGAAGACAAAGAAGGCGATCTGGCCAGAGATGGCCGAGTAATGGAGATGCTGAGCGAGCACACTCTGGAAGGATGGCTCGAAGGTTACTTGCTCACCGGCCGACATGGTTTCTTTTCTACTTACGAGGCCTTCGTGCATGTAATCGATTCTATGTTCAATCAGCATGCAAAATGGCTTGAAATATCACACCGGCTTGGATGGCGCGCCGACATCTCATCATTGAATCTATTGATCACCTCGACAGTCTGGAGACAAGACCATAACGGTTTCACTCACCAGGATCCCGGCTTCCTCGACATCGTCGTAAACAAAGGTCCGAGTGTGGTTCGCATCTACATGCCACCGGACGCCAACTCATTGCTATCCTGCGCGGATCATTGTTTGCGCAGCGTCAATTATATTAACGTGATCGTTGCGGACAAGCAGCGCCATGTTCAATATCTGGATATGGACTCAGCTATAAAACATTGCACCAAAGGAATCGGTATCTGGGAATGGGCGAGCAACGATTATGGCACGGAGCCCGATGTGGTGATTGCCTCGGCAGGGGATATTCCAACCCATGAAGCTCTAGCGGCAACCGACCTGCTTCGCCATGAATTCCCCGAACTGAGAATTCGCTTTGTCAATGTCGTCGATCTGCTCATGCTTCAGCCGGCAAGCGAGCATCCGCATGGAATGACGGACAGAGACTTCGACAGTCTATTCACAGTCAACAAGCCGGTTATCTTCAACTTTCATGGTTACCCATGGTTGATACATCGCCTGGCCTACAGAAGGACCAATCACAAGAATATTCACGTGCGTGGATATAAGGAAGTGGGAAACATCAATACGCCGCTCGAGCTTGCAATAAACAATCAGATCGATCGATTCACTATCGCAATGGACGTTATCGATCGGGTCGAGCATCTGCAAGTTTGCGGAGCCCATTCAAAATCGCGATTCCGCGACATGCAAATCGAGTGCAAGAATTATGCGCACGAGCATGGGATCGACAAACCTGAGTTTGATGAATGGCGATGGCCGAATCACAAGTGACAAACGCCGGGCCATTCCATAGGGTTCATACGATCGTTCGATAATTTTTGGTACCGCACCTGCGTCATCGTTTTTCCACAGCTGAGCTACATAAAATTCAGCAGCCGTACCATTTATATAACGCCGTCACTAAAAATGCCTGCCGAACCTGACGAACTTCGCAGGAGCATCCTTGTTTGGCGTTTAAACTCAATACCAACTTTTGTGGATTCTTTGAAGAGGAGGTCCACTCCATGCTACAGCCAAATTTTGCCGATCCCCTTAAAAATATTATGCAGAGCATTTTTCAAGCAAATGCGATCAATAACACAAAGGAAAACGACCTGAAGAGATTGAAGCATCTACGCCAGGTTTCCAACAAAACTACCAACGGTCCTGCGCGCAAGCGCCGTTCTACTCTTTCATACACGTTACCGCCAACAAAGTGTTGCCGCTTGATCGCCTACATAAGGTCTGCCGATCCGGAGAGTCGCCAGCTTCAGAGGAGTGTAATCGATCAATACTGCGCAGAAAATGGCTATCGCATTGTTGATTATTTCGATTGGGATACAACCAAACCGACAGTCGCCTTTCATGATGCGATGTCAGCGTTGGAATCTGCAGACGGCATGATTGTCACTGATCTTACGCGCCTGGCAGAGCATCAAGACGATCCCCTGCGCGATCTTGCTCCTCTAGTCAATGGCGAATTCCTCCAGCGGCATAAACATTTAATTTCGATCAAAGAAGCAATGAACACCTCGAGCATCGAAGGCAAAAAACGAATGATCGAGCATATGAGGAAGCTTGCTGACGGTGCAGTCGGCTGGTGCTGATCCCTTGTTGTTAAAACACATTCTGGTTTTGAGTGGTGGCCGGCGGGCTGCCTTCAGGGACCAATAAAATTGCCGGACTGTCTTTAACCAAATACAGCTCTGCTGAAGCTGAGCATTGGCGCAACTGAAAGTATAATAGCGCCAGTGGCTCGGCGGTGGTGAGAGGACATGGAGGAAGTAAAAAAAGCAGGCATTCCAGCCCTCGCTGCAAAACTGCCTGCTTACATGCTGGAGTTAGATCCATTTCCGTTTCTTACCCAAGTAAGATTCTTTGCTGCTATGGTGGTTCTATGCCACCACATAGAGCGCTACAAAGAATGTTTAAAACATGACGTCAACATATTCTTCGAGCACTGGACCGGACAGGCTGCGGTCGATCTTTTCTTCGTTATAAGCGGCTTTCTGATAACTTATCTTTTGCTAAAGGAAAAGGAGAAGAGAGGCGAAATCAGCATCAAGAAATTTTATGTCAGGCGAATTCTCCGCATCTGGCCGCTTTATTTCCTGATCGTATTTTTTACTTTTTTCATTCTGCCGAACTTACTCAATCTTTCTGTCCTCAACAGCGATCTGATCATCTTTCAGGCTACATACCTGAGAGAACATTTCTGGCGGGTGCTCCTGCTCTACTGCTTTTTCTTGCCCGTGGCCTGGCCCGAGGTTCTGGGCGCATCGCAGGCCTGGTCCATTGGTGTCGAGGAGCAGTTCTATCTGCTCTGGCCCTGGCTGGTCAAATTCGGCAGGAAATACATCCACTGGCTCATACTGCTCATCGTCCTGATAAAACTCGGCTTTGCATATTATGTTCTCGCTTACTGGCCCATGAAAGAGCCGCATATGACCAAAGAGCAATTTGCATACTACGATCTCTGGCGCACGTTCGTAATGATGACCAGAATGGAGATGATGGCTGCAGGCGGACTTGCCGCCTGCCTCTACGTTCATCTCAAGGGCAATGTACCGGCTTGGATTCGTCATCCCCTGTCACAGGCAGTCTCTGTTTCTCTCATAGCGCTTGTACTTTTCAGGCCGAACGTACTTATCGAACCCGTTTTGGCAACCGGGTTTGCACATATAATCCTGGCGAACTTAAAGCCTCCTGGGACCGTTGGAGCAGTGGGGCTTGTCATAAACTATCTCGGACGAATTTCCTACGGCATCTATATGTACCACTGCCTGGTGGAGTTATTGGCGATTCAATGGCTGCAATCAATCAATGGCAATATGATTGGATTCGACGTTATACTCTACATCTTGAGCATAGGCGGCACCCTGCTTGTAAGCGCGGCATCATATCATTATTTTGAACGTCCATTCTTGCGCCTGAAGAACAAGTTCATCGCCTACTGAAACTCAAGTCAACTCTTACTCGACAATGGATTTGACGTCGTGGAAAAATGTTTTTCTCACATCAGCAGTATCGGGATTGCCGAAGCCCGTGCGGGCCAAGAGAATAATGAATACTGACTGCTTAGAGGGATCGGCCCAGGCATCGCAACCATATGCGCTACCATGACCAAAGGTGTGCGGCTGAAGATCGATCGTTATATTTTGCGGCTTTTCAACAAGACAAAATCCAAGACCCCAGGCGTAACCGCCATCGGAGTACCCGCATTTAAGCGCGTCTGTTTGATTGCGCAGCATCTCTTTGATTGCCGCACTTGATGTGATGCGTTTGCCGTTCAGCTCTCCGCCATTCAAAATCATTTGGTAAAAACAGAAGAGATCGGCCGCGGTCGATGCAAGCCCGGCACCGGGATTAACCGGCCGTCTTCGGCTGGCATTGAAGCTTACCAGAGTTGGAACTGCTGCGCGCAGTCCACCCAGGATAGGTACTGGCTCGTACAAGACGGCCATACGCTGGCGCTGTTTTTCATCGGGATAGAAGGTCGTATCTTTCATGCCAAGCGGCTGAAGAACTCGATGAGTCAGATACTCCTCGAACTTCATGCCCGATTTCAGCTCGATAATCCGAGCAACTATATGATGACCGTATTCGTATCGCCACTGTGTTCCAGGCTCAAATTTCAAAGGAAGGGCTGCGGTCGCTTCCGCCACCTCATTTAGTGGCATATCCAAAATATTGACAGGCATGGTTATTCCTGATGTATGGCAGAGGAGTTGGCGTATCGTGGGCGCAGTTCGCGGTGCTTGTCCGCCTGCCAGAGCCAACTTCTTAAAGCTTGGAATATACTTATAGACCGGATCATCAAGCTTGACCTTTCCTTCATCCACTAGAGTCATCAGAGCGCAGGTCGTGATCGGCTTGCTTATAGATGCAATCCAAAAGAGCGTCTCTTCGCTCATCGAAATTTTGCGCTCAACATCAGCCAGTCCGATAGCGCTCTTCAACTTGATCTTTCCATGACTGGCGACTAGAACAACTGCGCCTGACATTTGTTTCCTGTCGACATATTGCTGCATGTGGCTAATGAGAGCAGAGCGCGACAATTGTCTCTGATTAGTTTGCGGTGCCGCAGCTGCATCGGGCAAATTGGACAGGATGGTAATTCCTGCCAGGACTACAATTTGCATTTTATGTCCGTTTCCCATCTCAGCCTCATTGTCCAGCAAAATAGCCGTCTGTCCAAATATTATATTCGGGTCGAGAGGCATCCGGCGCGCGGGGAATAAGGTAGACATCCGCCGATTAAGGATGAGGTCCAGTGGTTAGCAGGCAAACGTCGGTATTGATTCTCCTTGCCTTACTCATGTGCTCCCTGTCGGGTTCGGCATATGGACAAGCTTGCCCGGGCTCTGGTTTTGGCGGAGGCATGCACATTGGCGGCGGTGCCAATTTCGGCGGCGGCTCAAGCTTTAGCAGCACTCCAGCGCATTTCGGCGGCTCGACATTCACTAACACCGGCATGGGCAGCACCTCGAGTTTGGGCGCCAGCTCGAGCTTCGGCAGCAGCTCGAGCTTCGGCAGCCGTTCAAACTTCAGCACCGGCTCCACCATCGGCAATGCCGGCATATCAACATACTCATTCGGGACAAACAGGGGTGGATTCTCCGGCACTGGTTTTGCTGCTCAGGGTATCGGTTCGACGGCTCATCTACCACAGGGC
>JAJPJO010000504.1 GCA_021324135.1 Pseudomonadota bacterium | reverse complement strand
GGATCGAGCCGCGAGCATGCTGCTATGTCGCCGAGATTCCTGGGCTGCAAAGCTGTAATAGTGAAGAGCTTCGCCCGCATTCACGAGACCAACTTGAAGAAGCAAGGTATTCTTGCTCTCACTTTTGCCAATCCGGCCGATTACGACAAAGTGCAAGAAAAGGATCGGGTTGATCTGATTGGGTTGAACAAGCTCGCTCCTAACAGCCTGGTGCAGATGATTTTGCACCATCAAGACGGCTCCGAGGAGAAGATCGGTCTCAATCACACGATGACTGAGGAGCAGATTGATTGGTTTAAGGAAGGCAGTGCTCTCAATTTGATTCGCAGACGCCTGGCGCATGCTTGACCGGTAGGAAAGGCAGCAGTTCCATGGCAATCAAAAGGCAAACAAGATGACACAGGCAACCGGTAAATTGAGCCTGCAGGAACAATTCTCGCCAACCAGCATTTGCTTTGGGTGCGGGCCTGCGAATCAACATGGATTGCACATCAAAAGCTATCCCGAGGGTGACAGGTTAGTCGGGACATGGGAGCCTGAAGCAAAATTTCAGGCTTTCCCTGGAGCTCTTTATGGCGGTTTGATTGGCTGTCTGCTTGATTGCCACTGCAACTGGACGGCGGCGTGGCATCTAATGAAGCAGAACAATCTCGATTCTCCGCCCTGCACTGTCACCGCCGAGTACTCAGTCAAATTTCTGAAGCCTACTCCTGTGGATGCGCCAATTCGACTGGAGGCATATATTCTCGAATCGAAAGGAAATCGTGCCACTGTCCATGGTGAGCTCAGCGTTCGCGGAGAGTTGTGCGCTACTTGCAAAGGTACATTTGTAGCGGTGAAGCCCGGACATCCGGCCTATCACCGCTGGTAGTCTGCAGGGGTTCCCGAGAGCCGGCGGGTGACTAAATTGTTCCGAGACTTCTTTGAGTTGCCGAGGCGAAGGCAGGGATAATTTGAGCAGTATTCTTGTTATTGGCTGCGTGTCTTATGATGTGATTCATCTTGAGCAAGCGGGAAGCAGGCAGACACATGATACCATCGGCGGTGCGGGATTGTACACCGCTCTGGCGGCGGCGTCTACCGGTGCGCGGGTGACATTGTTCGCACCACGCCCGAAAGGCGACGACAAACTCATCTCAGAGGTCGGCCGATTGGTTCGCTGGGTGGGTCCGACGATTAGCCGCGATAGAATGCCGAGACTGGAGATTGTTCATCATGGTAATGGCAGAGCCACCCTGCTCGGTGCTGCCTGGGGCGGAGAAGAGGAATTGTTTCCCGAGCTTCTGCCGGACTACATCGATGATAGATTTGAGATTGCCCATATTGCGGCACTCAGTAGCGCCAATCGCCAATTGGCGTTTCAAAAAGAACTGCAAGCAAACGATCTCTGCAATCGCATATCGGTCGGAACTTATGCCAGATGCATCGAAGCGGACCGAGCCGGTGTGCGTGATTTGACAGCCGAGTCCGATTTCGTTTTCATGAATGCCAATGAAGCCCGACTGTTGTTTGGAAAAGGATCGATATTGCCGAGGCGAGGTCAAGTTTACTTTGTCACCGATGGAAAATTCGGCGCCACCATCTATAACACCAGCGATCATTATGAGTTGTCCGCGGAGGAGGCGGATGAACTCGATCCGACCGGTGCCGGTGATTCATTTTGTGGTGCTGCTCTTTCTGGTTTGTCCGCCAATCGTTCTGCTCTTGATGCAGCGAAAGACGGAATCAGCTTAGCCGCCAGAGTCATTGAGCATCCAGGTCCGGGTCATTATTTCAGCTAAAGACAAGCAAATGCCTAACTCAAAGAGAAATTCAACCACAATCGTCGATAGCAAGGGCTGGATCGACCAGTTGGAATTTCAGCGGCCGCTCAGACATTATCAAAGTCAGATCATCGAGCTGTGCAATCAGAAATTGAAAGCCGGCGAGCGAGAGCTGCACATCGTCGCTCCCCCAGGCGCCGGCAAAACTATCATTGGACTGCAAATCATTTCGCAATTCAGGTGCCCGAGTCTTGTCCTTTGCCCAAACTCCACGATTCAATCACAATGGGCCGAGAAGCTTCGTCTGTTCTTCCCTGCAGATCTTGCCGAGATGGCTTCGCAAGAAACCATAGGCACGCATGAAGACCGGCCCTTAAAGCCTATAACAGTGCTGACATATCAGGCTCTCTCGGTGCCTGGTCGCGAATCTGATTATCTCGATGCGCTGGCTTTGAGGCGATGGATTGACGAACTGGCTAGAAGCAGGTCGCTGGATGAAGATTCGGCACGCGCACGCATCGAGGAAATCAAGAAAAATAACCCGAAGGAATATGAAAAGGATTTCGCTCGGCATCAGTCTCGCTTGAGACAGAATCTGGCCGATCTGATCGAGTTGGAAAAAGTTTTACACGACAACGCCTTGCAATTGATTGATGAACTCAAGGCGGTTGGATGCGGTCTGGTCATTTTCGACGAGTGCCATCACCTTACGGACTACTGGGCCGCGGTCATGATTCAGATAGTAAAGCGTCTTGATAAGGTAATCGTCGTCGGGCTCACTGGAACGCCTCCGGAAGGCAAGTCCGGACGGCAACAAAACCGGTACATGACCCTGGTCGGCGAGATTGACTATCAGGTCGCCACACCGGCTCTTGTAAAGGAAGGCGGCCTGGCTCCTTTCCAGGATCTTGTTTATTTGACGGAGCCGACGGAGCGCGAGCGTGAATTTTTGCGGCAACAACACAGCGATTTCCGAAACCTGTTGCATGAGCTAAGCGGTGACGAGCATTCTCCGCAAGCACCTCAGAAGCCGGACGACGTCAAGCTTGAGCCCGAGAATGCCGGCACGGCTCCCCTCTCAAAATGGGTCTCATCACGAACAGAAGAACTTGCTGAGCATGATTGGAACGAGTTTGTTGCCGACGAGCCTGCCCTGGCCATTGCAATGGCTCGCTATTTATGGACGAATAAATTGCCTCTTCCCAAAGATCTGCAATTGTCCGATTCGGTTCGCCAGGCTCCTCTGCTGGATGATTGGATCGCCATACTGGAACACTTTTCACTAAACAAATTGAAGGTCAGCGGACTTGAAGAAGATCAGCAATTGTTCAAGAAAATAGCCGCGGCAGTTCGCAAGATTGGTTACAGTTTGTCCGAGCGCGGTATTCGAAAAATGGCTTCCAATGTGGACCGGGTTCTCGCTTATAGCGAGAGCAAGGCTCGTGCAGTGGCGGCTATATTGGAGACGGAGTTCAGCAGTCTGGAAGAGCACTTGCGCGCCGTTGTGGTTACCGATTATGAAAAAATGTCGCCGACTGCGGCGAAAGCCGTGCGAGGAATCATGGATGAGGAGTGTGGTGGCGCATATGGTGTGCTCCACGATTTGTTGAGACAATCGATCGGTGAGATGATCAATCCGTGTCTCGTCACCGGCAGTGGTGTCATGGTAGATTCTCGAGTGGCGGCTGAATTCTTAGCGGCAGCCCATGATTTTTTCGAGCAGCAGAACGTGGAAATGCCTCTGCAGGCAATCGAGCAATCCGAGCTGGGTGCCTCGACCATTGCGCCGCTTGCCGGCTCCTGGACTCCAAGAGTGTATGTTCCGATGGCGACGGCGTTATTCGAGCGCGGGTTGACAAAATGTCTCGTCGGAACACGTGGGATCTTTGCCGAGGGATGGGACAGCCAGCAGCTTAATACGGTCATAGACCTGACGACATCAACTTCGCCGGTTTCCGTGAAACAGCTGCGCGGCCGAGGCATCCGTTTAAACACTTCCAATCCCTCGGCGCAGCGCAAGGTGGCGAACAATTGGGATGTCGCTTGCATTGCTCCTGAATTGGAGAAAGGTTTAAACGATTATCTGCGTTTCGTCCGCAAGCATGAAGGATACTATGGAATTTCAGACGACGGGCAAATTGAATGCGGCGTCGGTCATGTCCATCCAGCATTTTCAGAACTGACTCCGGCAGAGGTTTTTTCTTCGATCGATGACTTCAATGAGGAGATGCTGAAACGTGCTCTGGTGCGCGACAAGATTTACGACCTGTGGCAGATCGGTAAGCCGTATGCAAACAAGCAGCTCGGTTGCGTGGAGATTTCCAGATTTCGCAAACTGGGTTACACGCCTCCGAACGTCAGCATCACGAGAGATTATGCGGGTCATGCCAGGAAGCTGCGGAGCAGCCTCGAGCGCGTATGGTGGCAATCGGGTCTTGTCGGTATCGGCGGGTCCGCGGTGGCAACCGGGGCGCTACTCGCTACTGGAGGGCCGGTATTACTGGCGGTGCTGCCTCTGATGTTGTTCATGCTGGTCGGCAAATATCGGCACCTGCTGCTGCGCAAGAAGATGAGCACCAGTCTGCTCCAACCGTCATCTCAGAACTTGGTACTGCAGGCGATGGCTAATGCCGTTTTCTCCGCCTTGAAGGAGAGGAAGCTGTTGCCTGAGGATACAAACCAAGAGTCAATCACGATCACGCTCCGCTCGGACCGATCTTTTAGAGTGTTTCTCGACCACGTCGAGCCCAGGCATGCCGAAATCTTCGTCCGTTCCTTCCAGGAGCTTCTGGCACCGCTGACAAACCAACCATATGTGATACCAAAGTATGAATACGATCAGGGTGAGCTTACCGACCGGGATGCTTTTCTGGATGTCTACATGAGCGGCCAGGCGAAGCCGGAAATCGGCAGTTATCATCCGGTTCCTAAACTGCTGGCTCGATCGGAAAAAGGACGAGACGCGTTTGAGAGAGCCTGGAATCAATATGTTAGCCCTGGTTTCATATTGTCCACCGAACAGAATCCTGAAGTTCTACAAAAATATTTCGGCATGGGGCCGAGTCTTTCTGAGAAACTCTTATGGGAATAGGATCTAGAGAGGCTCATTCCATTATCTGCTTGAGAGGATCTGATCCTGTCGGCGAAGCAGTCGTCGTTTCCAACCTGATCCGTGGCGCAATTTGCTTGAACCTGGCGATAGCATGCTCGCTTACGAGCTTGCAGCCCTTCAATGATATAACTCGCATCGTCTTCGATTTTGCAAACTTCAGCAATCCGTCATCATTAATGTTGGAACCGTCCACGTTGATGTCGGTCAAAGGCAGTCCGGCCAGAGCGGCAAAGTCGTCCTTCTCGGCGTTTAGAAATGCAACTGAGACGAAATGCAATCCAGTCAACTGCGCTAAGGTTCGCAAATCGCTACCTTTTACGTTGTCACAAAAACCGATTTGAAACGCAACCAAAGAAGGCCACGTTTCAACAACATATTGAAGGCATTCCCCATTGATACTTGCGCAACCAGACAGATTCAGCGTTTTCAGCTTTAGATTTGAGATCTGCTTCAGCTCCTTCAAGGAGGTATTCGTACCGGTCAGAGCAATATCGCGAAGCTCGGGTAATGTACTTATGAACCAGAAATTCTCCGGCTTCAAGCTGGTCTGACTGAGGTCCAGGGACTGCACGCCGCATTTGCTCAGGTATCTCAGTCCGCTACCATCAATCTTGGATGAACTCAAGTCGATTGCTTTGATTTCCCGATGCTGCAAGAGATGCAGATCTTCGTCGGTCAAGTTCGCCAGATCGATAGGGGTAGTCCAGGTGACGCCATCTTTTTGCTCTTGCTGGAAGTGCGACGCGAACTCCGCCTGAGGATTGACATTCAACTTTTTTGCTTTAGAACGATGCACCTCTTGTGGTGGCACCTCGTTCCTGTTCAACAAGTAGAGAACAACGCTCGCGGACAGTACAGTCAAAATCAAACCTGAAACCACCATTGGAACGAAATTCACTTTTGGTTTTAACTCTGATGGCGCAATCGTTTTCTGAGAAGACGTCCGCATTATGACAGGCTCGGGTGCAGTCGAGAGCAGCGCCTGGCGCAACTCCTCCATTGATGAATATCTTTCCTCCGGATTTTTGGCCAGGCAACGGCTTATCACTGCCGAAAGCTCAGCCGATGCACCTTTGCAAAAACTTCTCACCTCTGGAATCTCGTCATTTTTGTGCATGGCGAGCACTTCTTGAACGCTTGTTCCAACATATGGCGGGCGTCCGGCAAGACATTCGAACATTACGCAGCCGAGGGAATAGATTTCCGACCTGGCGTCGTATCGGTAACCCTCGAACTGGTCAGGACTCATGTAAGGTGGAGTGCCGGCTATGGTGAGAAACTGGGAGGTCTGATCTTGCGGCTGCCTGACTTTGGCAATGCCGAAATCGATAATTTGAACGATCGATTGCCGGTCCGCTTGCTGGGGAAGCAAAATGTTGCTCGGCTTGATGTCTCGGTGAAAGATGGAGTGTTTATGAGCATATGCCAGCGCTTCGCAGAGCTGCAGGGCAAACTGCAGAGTGGTTTCAGGCGAGAGCGAGCCGTGGGCGGATATATAAGAAGCTAAAGTAATTCCAGGCACATAGTCCAGGACCATAAATGGTGCACCAGATTCAGTGGCGCCAAAATCCATAACCTTCACGATGCCGGGATGGTTGAGCTTGCTTGTCGCTTTGGCTTCTTTCTGGAAATCCGGAAGCTGTGAGCCATGAACGTTCTTAATTGTCTTGACCGCCACTTTCTTGTTCAGCAAACGATCGCGGCAGAGATACACTTGCCCGAATGCACCGGCGCCAAGCACAACCAGCGGCTTGTATCTATTCAATGGAAACGTTCTGGCATCCACGCTTATCTCGCGCTCATAGATGTCTCGGTCTAACTCGGCGGTCCCCTGTCTCTTTGGTAATTTGGTGGACTTGGCGACCAAAACCTCTTCAGCAGACGGCTGAGGCATGTCACAGTTGCAAATATCGCTGCGGAATACCCACTGAGTCAAACTGCCTGAGCGCCCTGGATTGATGCGTTTCATGCAGCGCAGGCACATCTGCACTGATTCGAATTCTTCATTGTTTAGCTCGAGCTGATCGCAAGTGCAAGCCGAGATCCATTGAGTCAATGAAGCCTGATCGGCCGTTTCCTTTGGTTTGCCACACTTTGCGCAAGTCTGTTGCTGCGACGACCCCATCCCTCTAAATCCTCACGCGCATTCTCAAGGTCCCCAAAGAGTTCCAATCGAATTATCATCGGTTCCATGGAACTTAAATGATACAACTCAGGGTGTTGCGCCCGTATGCGCAGCGCTTCCTGAAAGATGCG
>JAJPJO010000045.1 GCA_021324135.1 Pseudomonadota bacterium | reverse complement strand
TTCGCAAGGCCAGAACTGTCGACTCCGAATCCGACGGCCACACATGCGAAAGCAGCGCCTCAGGTGTAAACACCTGGTTGGGATGGCGCATGAGAAACTCAAGCAAAGCAAATTCTTTGGGCACGAGTGGAATTGGCTGACCGTTTTTCGTTACGCGCCGCTTGCGCGGATCGAGCACCAGGGCTCCGGCAGTCAACACATCTTCCACGCGGGTGGCGGGACGGCGCAGAAGGGCGCGCACGCGAGCCAGAAGCTCACGCATGTGAAACGGCTTCGTAAGATAGTCATCGGCGCCCGCGTCTAAACCGGTCTCTTTATCGGACACGCTGTCTTGACCGGTGAGCATGAGGATGGGAATCCGCCCGCCTCGCGAGCGGTATTCCTTGCAGACGTCGATGCCGTTTCGCTCCGGTAAATTCCAGTCGAGAACGATTAAATCGAAATCGCAAGTGCGAAGGTAATCGGAAGCCGTCTGGCCGTTATCCAGATGCTCTACCTGATGATGCTCGAAGATGAGCTGGCTGCGCACCATGTCGGCAAGCTGCTGGTCGTCTTCCACCAAGAGTATCTTCGCCATAGAGTACTGACTACATGATCCGAACTGAGCTTAGAGATCATACCCGGTATGCACTCATTCTTTTCGTTTACAACCGGCCGATAAAAAGGCACCAGATACGGCACTGTCGCGCTGCGCCACGCCAGGACCGGCCTCTTAGTGACACCTCGGTGACAACCGCCGCCTAGGATCGAGTCCCCAGGGCAGTGGCGGAGAATGGATTTAAGGTTACGGTCACGGTCAACTCACGGCGCATCATTAATCTCTAGTGTGAGCAGCTCGCCCGTTTTTAGCTGAGAACCCGCCCCTTGATTGCACTCTGTACAAACACGAGTGCATACTCGCTGATGAGGTGAATGCTATGGACTTCGCATTTCTCACTTTTCATAGTGGCGGCCGCGCCACCACTCAATCTTTGACCTCTGCAATCACGCAAGCGGTCGATTCGGGATTGTTACTCCCTGGCGATAAGATGCCCTCCACTCGCGAGATCGGACGGGCTCTGGGCATCTCGCGAACGGTTGTGGTCCGCGCTTTCGACCAACTGATCGCTCGCGGATATCTCAGTGCCGTAAAGGGATCGGGCACGGTAGTTGCCTCATCAGGCGGTAATTGTGCGGACTCTACTGATATCGTCGGCGGTGAGCACATAGATTTCAGCCCAAGTGAAGAACGTGAATTTGCCTGGCAAGATCATTATTCTGAAAAAGCTAAGTATTTGACGCGCAGCGCCAACCAGTCGGCAATTTTTCACGATGTCGATCATCAGCCGGACTACGGTGTAGTTCCGGCTGAATTGCTTCCCATAAGAGAATGGGTTCGAATAAGCTCAAGCATTTGCAGAAACGGCACCGATCAAAACTGGAGAGGAGAGCAGACCGAGGTTTTCGGCTACCGCCCCCTGCGTATTGCGATCGCGCAATTTTTGCGCCGCACGAAGGGCATCGTCTGCGATCCCGAACAGATTGTTCTTTATTCCGGTCCCCAAGTCGCTCTCGCGCACATAACGGATTTGTTGGTTGCGCCCGGACAGCTGGCGGTCTGCGAAAACCCGGGCTATCCGGGAGCGCGCAAGCATTTCCAGGCGCATGGAGCAGAAGTTATGAAGGTACCGGTTGATGAAAACGGCTTGGTTACGGAGGTCTTGAAGGCATTGCCACTGACGGCGCATTGGCTCTACACGACGCCCTCTTGCCAGGATCCGACCGGTGCGGTGCTTTCGGAAACACGAAGAGAAGAATTGCTCGAATGGTGTTGGACGACTCAAACCGCAATCATCGAAGATGCGTGGGACTCCGATTTCCGCTATCGAAGCGCTTCGCCAGCGCCTTTATTTGCCATGGACACGACCGGGTCAGTTATATACTTGTACAATTTCTGGCGCTTGCTCTGTCCGTTATCGTCGCTTGGTGTCGCAGTTCTGCCTGAAGCTTTGGTGGATTTGTTTAAAACGTCGAAATACCTGTCGGATCGCCATTTTCCAACCATCGAGCATTATGTTTTAACCGAATTGCTGCAATCCGGATACTTGATTCGGCACATCCGGAACACCTGGAAGATTTATCGCAGCCGCCGACAATCGCTAATCTTCTGGCTAAAACGCATGTTTACCGAACGAGTCGAGATCGTCTCACAGGGCGCAGGTATGCAATTCATCATTCGCTTGCGAGGCGGCTGGACGCAGGAGCAAGTATTCAAAGCCGCCGCTGCAAGCGGATTGCCGGTGGCTTCGACAGCGCGATATTATTTCGACCGCGCACCGCGCAATGAATTCGTCGTCAACTTCGCGCGCATTCCCGGTGAGCGAGCAGAGGAAGTAGTGACGCAGTTCCTGGCGGGGCTGACTCAAGCTGGGAGTGGTGCATCGGTGGCAATGGATGATACCAGCACTGATGGCACCAGCATGTCCCGCGCGGAAATTTCGCATCATTATGATCACAGTTCTGCTAATGACGAGGGATACTCTTTGATCAGCGATGTCACTGAAGAGCAAGAGGGTTTCGAGGAGGATGCTATTCCTCATGAAGCAGCCCCCGCGCCGGCGCCTATCGCCATTTCGCAAAGCGGATTCTGCGCCGATCGAACCCGCCTGAATGAAGGCGAATACATCGCGGGGATCGATTAGACCC
>JAJPJO010000519.1 GCA_021324135.1 Pseudomonadota bacterium | reverse complement strand
TCGAGCAGGCGGAGGCGGCGGTCAGGGCGGACGCGGCCGAGAAGGCGGGTATGGTGATCAAGGCGGCGGACGGGGCCGTGAAGGTGGTCGAGGCCGGGAAGGCCAGGGCGGAGCACGTGGTCGCCAGGGCGGGCGAGGCCGTGCAGGTCAGGGCGGCGGCCGTGGCCGGCAAAGTGGAAGCGGTCGAACAGGTGGACGCGGCGGAGCTGGTGGCGGCGGTGGTGGCAAACATCGCGGCTCTAACTGAGTAATTCAGACCTGAAGTTCTGCTTAAAAAGGCTCAGAGCTTACCACCCGATCCAACACCAGAGATTTTTCTCCAGCTCGATCTCATCGCGGATATCAATTCCGTAATTGCCAGTTAAGGGAATGTTGGGCTTGAGCTTTCTGCTTTCTTCTACTGCATTGAGATGAACGGCGCAGATGACATAGCCGCGCCGCTGATAGAAGCGCAATCCATCAATATTATCGTTGGTCGTGATCATCCACATGCGACCGCAAGCCTGTTTACGAGCTTCCTCTTCCACGGCTTCGATCAAAGCCGTGCCGACCCCCTGCCATTGCGCGAGAGAGTCGATTGTAATCAGCTCGCATTCAGAGTCATGAATGTAGTATGTGGCGACTCCCACTGTCTTACCGTCTTTCACGGCAATGAATCCGGGAAGATTTGCCGGTTCATAAGCAACTCCACGGCTGACGACGAATCTGCCGTTCCAGATTTCCTGTACTTTTGAGCGCAGCCATTCCCTGTCATCATCGGTTATTGGCTTGATAGTTATGTCGCTTTTGGTTTGAACTGGCTGTCGAACGCTATACATATTTGATTAGCTCCTTGCAATCCCGGCTGGACGATTCTAGAGCCTGCTCGACGTTGTGCCTCACAGGCGGATGTGGGCAAATGGACATTGATGAGCTACCGTGACATCAGTATGCCACAAGAGCAGCAAAATACCTACAGGGCCGGCTCCTCGTGTGGTGGGGCAATAATTCCCCTCTGGCCACCGAATCCCTTGTCGCTCTTGACAATGAGTGTCGTAAAAGAGGCCGCAAAACGCAAAAAGTGGCCTTATAAACGATACTCATTGTCAAGGAGACACGCGCATCTTTCAAGGAAGCGGTGTCAATAAGTGGTATCAAACAGTGGCATCAATCCGTGGTATCAATCCGTGGTATCAGACAGTGGTATCAATCAGTGGTATCGATCGGTGGTATCAATCGACGGTACCAACAACTGGTATCAACAAGTGGTATCAACAGGCGTTATCAATCGTTTGAATCAACTTCTGTCGCCATTCAAGAGCTTTGCCGGAACGCTTCGTATGCCTTGCGCGCCCACTTCATGCGCTGGTCGTTGTGCGGAATGCCGGGACGCTCGTAGTTCTTGCTAAACGACAGAGCTGCATGCTCGGGTGTGCTCGTTCCGCGCAGAGCGTTCAGAGCTCGTCGCTCTGAGCCATTTAGCTCATGCCACATGAAATCGAGCTGGGTTTTAAAATCATATGGAGACGAGTTGTGCTGTTGAGCAAACGAATTCAACTCCCTTCTTCGATTACCATTCCATTGGCCAATTCCGATCGACCTTCCCCCGTCTCCTGGCATGCTCGTGTTGAGTCGCGGATTTTCGACCTTCAGGTTTCCAACGATTCCAGCAGCTTGCGCGGGAGTTAGACCCTTGTCCACAAAATAGTTGTAAATTTGTTGGGGTCGATCAGATCCTCGCAAGGCGTTGTCGCCACCATCCCTAACGCTCTGTCGATCACTCGGTCCATTCTGACGATCACTCGGTCCATTCTGGCGATCGATCGGACCATTCTGCCGATCAATCGGACCGGTCTGCCGATCAATTGGTCCACTCTGACGGTCATTGCGCCCAGGGCTGCTGCGTTGCTCTTCGAATCCGCCACCCTGTTCGTTGTACGGACCACGTTGATGATTGCGGCCAATGCGCCTGCTGCCGTGTTCATCATGTCCGTGCCTGCGTTCGTGACGGACGTGTCCGCCGTGGGGCCTGTAGTGGTGCCTGTCGTGATGCCGATGGTGGTGCCGATGGTGGTGCCTGTGGTGGTGCCTGCCGTGGTGTCCGTGCCGCCTGTGGTGGCGCATATGGTGGCGCATCTGATGGCGTTCGTGGTGACCCGGGCTCTCAGCATGTTGTACTTCAGAATCTCTGTGTGCTCCGCCGGAATCAGCGGGTCTGTGTGCTGCGCCGGAATCGGCTTGCTGACCAACAGGAAAGGCTGTTGATTTATTGAAGATGGGAGGTATAGTCAAATATTTTCCAGTCAGAGATTTCTCGCCGCCATTGAGCATCGCCGTGTTTTGTCTGGCGCCGGATGAGTAGTCTCCTGGTCTGCCGTAAGCTGCATTGAACAAGTTTGTATATGCATCGGCGCGTCCGTCGCGACCGATCGGATTGGAAAATTCTCGTTGGGACGTCGCTCTGGAACTCTCATGCGAACGCCCTGGTTGAGAAAGATTGTAGGCCTCATGAAATGGTGTGCGATTTTCCGATGAGCCGTGGCTGGGCGGCTTCGACGCCGGCCGATCAGTTACTTGGGGGTTGTGACCATTTGTCACGCCGGCGAGTTCTCCTGCACGGATGCACTACTGGCGATGCCAACACCCAATTACGCCATATCGATTACAAATGAAACTCTATAGAATTCGCCGTGCAATGAGCGTGCAAAAGGCGCTCAAGACCGGGGTTTGCTCGGTTCACTTATTCTTGTTTAGATTGAACCAGAATGTACTGCCATGTTTGCCATCATTCCGATCGCGAACTCCCAGCGCTCCGCCATGCCCTTCGATTATCAACCGGCAAATCGCCAGACCCAGTCCTGTTCCTTCTTTACTCTTCTGCCCCGGTACCTGCTCGAAGGCCTGGAAAATCTTCTCTCGTGAATCCTCTGGAATACCGGGCCCGCAATCGCTAATCGAGACCTCAATACACTGCTCGGTATCTTCGACATGCACCGTAATCTGCTCTGCCTCAGGTGAAAACTTGATGGCATTGGACAGTAAGTTCAGAAATGCTTGTTGTAATCTTTGCTTGTCTCCGCGAACGATCCAGTTTCCCTCAGGCAAAATAATCTCGATTCTCTTTGCTTGAGCGATGCCTTCCACCAGTTCCTTACACGCATCCATCATGGATCGCAGCGCGAAATCGTTTTCCACAAAAATCATCTTGTCCGATTGAAGCTGCTGAAAATCAAGCAAGTCACTGACGAGACCGATGAGGCGATCGACATTTGTTCTGGAGCGCTCCATGTCCTTTTCTATTTCGGCGGGCAAACTGCCTTTTGCTCCTGCCAACATGAGCGTGATCGAGCCGGACATGGACATCAGCGGACTGCGTAAGTCATGGCTGATCATATCCATAAAGTCCTGCTTCATTCGCTCGATCTTCCTTTGTTCGGAAACGTCTGAGGCTACGCAAAAGAAACTGCTTTGATTGTCCGACCAGAAAACCGACCAGCGGGTATCGTATATGGTGCCGTCCACATGTTTGAGCCGCAAATCAAACCCATGCGTATTCGTGTTGGAACGCGCCTTCGCCAGCTCGCTTTCCGCTCGACACCGTTCTTCCTCGACGACAAAATCAAGCATCGATAGCCCAACCAGTTCATCAGGTGCTAATCCGAGCAATCTTTGAGTATAAGGATTGGACCTGGTGAAGATGGCGTGCTCATCCAGAGAGCAAACCAGGCTGGCAGCATTGGCCAATGTGGATTTTTCAATCTTCATCGCTTCCTCGACTGATGCCGAGACGGCGTGAATGAGTCGATCCAGTTTGCAGAGCTCGTCTTCACCAGCAAGAGGCGGCTGCAGAGGCAGCCGTTTGGAAAGAAGTTGCCCGTTTGCGATGATGCGCTTCAGTGGACGGCTGATGCCGAGCGAATAAAACAAAGCGAGAATAAACGACACGAGCAGACTGATCGGGACCGCATAAACCAGAGCATTGTGAATCGTCGATCGGCTCCGAGCGAGAGTAGCCGGACTGCTCTTAAGCTGTGCTTCTTCGAGATCCGCCAGTCCCTGCGTGCAATCGATGAACCGCAAAGTTTCCGTATAGATCAAGTCATAACAATTTTTCTGAACCACCTTCCAATGTTCCTCGCCCTGACTTTGCTCCCGTTGCACCCACGACAGTCCGCGCATCATAGAGTCGGATGTGTCATGCAGAGCCTTTACATGAGGCCATTCTTCAGTGGTCCACTTCAGGTCTAAGAGTTGCTTTATCCTTTTAATGAATTTCGCTCGCTCGCGCTTTGTAGTCTCAGGATCGGCAAGCCCGAGGGTATCGGAATTCATGAATGCTTGAAAGACACCCTGAATGCTTTCCCATCCAACTGCATTCAGCTGACTGGCACGAACGCGGCATCGTTGGACGCGCACCAGCTCGGAGTGGAGTTCTCCCCAGCTTATCGCCAGGCAGCCAACCAGAATCACATGACACAAGAGTGGCACGGTGGTGATTAGCAGACCGCGTCGAAAGAGCTTCAAAGGTCTTCGTCCTCCTTGGCTTCCGGTCCATTATATTTTGGAATTCTCAGCCAGAAGCGGCTGCCTTTGCCGACTTCGCTCGATACTCCCGCCTCACCTCCATGCGCTCGTGCAATTGCACGAACAATCGCAAGCCCTAAGCCACTACTCCTGGTGCTCACTTCCGATTCCACCTTTGCCTGGCTGAACTTCTCGAATATGATCGCTTGATCTTCAGGAGAAAGACCAGGACCTTGATCGCTCACACTGATTTCGACCAGGTCATCGCCTCTTTCAATCGCTAAGGAAACGGTTGATCCTTTGGGAGAAAATTTGATGGCGTTCGACAAAAGGTTAACCACGCATTGAACCAGCCTGCCTTCCTCTGCGAGCATCAAACCATCGCCTTGCGGCTTCAAGATCTTTATCTGAGCCATTGATGCCATTCCGGCAAGGGATTCGCAGGCCATGGCGCAAACGTTATAGGCATGAACGCATTTGCTGTCAATGGATACAGTTCCCGACTCCAGTTTGCCGAGCTCGAGGAGATCCTTGATCAACTCCATCAAACGATCCATGCTGCGCTCCATGCGTTCAAGCTCGCGCCTCACCTCAGGCTCCACCGAGCCATGATCGCCTGAGAGGGCCATGTCTACGCTCATTTTTATAGCCGTCAGGGGCGAGCGCAAGTCGTGCCCGGCTACCAGGATGATATGCTGCTTCAAGCGCTCCACGGCTCGCAGTTCGGTGACATCCCGGGCAACGCAGATATAGCTGCGCTCATCTTCATTCCAACGCACAGACCATTGAATCGTTTTCCAGGTCGACGGCTTGCACTTGAAAGTGCATTCGATTTCGGATTCTTTCTTGTCATCGGCGATCCGCTGAAATTGCGCGCGAACGGAATCACATTCACTTTCCGGCAAGAGCCTTAAAAGGGACATGCCTCGCAACTCATCGGGTTGATAATTCCATTGTCGCAGAGAGGCATTATTGACGGCAGTAAAACGAAGGTTTGCATCTAATGAGCAAATCACGTCCGCTGCATTTTCCAGAACTGCCAGCTCCTGGCGCCGAATATCGGAAAGCACGTTGCCTGCCTCATGAATGACATTGTCGAGATCCGCCAGTTCGTCGTGACCGGAGCCAGGCGGTGCCATATTGCGCCCCAGAGCCAATGCCTGGGCATTGTTCGAGATCGCTTCCAGGCGGCGCAAAATATCGGTGGTGAAAAAGCGGAGCAAAACCAACGTGACGACAATTGGCAGTAGCGTGAGGAGAAATAGGGCTGAAAAAACTCGCGTGCGCACGGCATTCATCTCGCGTGGTTGCTGAGCGTTTATTATTGATTCCATGTTGATAATTCGTTTGGTCGAATCCGAAAAATCAACCAGCGAAAACATGACAGCGCGGAAATCAGAGGACCTGGTGGTCTCAATTCTGTTATGGATCAAATCGCTTTGCCGCTTTAGCTCTGTCGATTCAATGAGCTTGTTGATGTTGTTGCGTATTGCTCTTGCTTGATCCATGGCATCGCGCAATTCCGGAAAGTCGGCGCTCAATAACGGTGAGCCTGGCTGATCGAACTCGTCCAGCTTTTTCAGCTCGCTCTGTGCCCTGAGCCCATCGGTCTCGGGATTGCGGTAGCCGAGCACATATGTGCTTGCTCTACCGGTGATCGATCCGATTTTGCTCAGCAGAAAAAGCGCCTGGCTTTGATGCTCGATTGCAGCCAGATCCGCCTCTATATTTGGAAAAAGGAAAAGGGCGAGAAAGCCAACGCAGAGTACCTCAAAAAGCACCGGTGTTAGAACCAGTAGCAATCCTTTTTGAGTGATGTTGAGATTGGAAAACAAGCGGTCGCTGGGTGCAGTCACTAACTCCGCATTTTACAGTATGGCTTGCCTAAGAAAAATAGCTCGATTGCTCGAGCTACTTTTCTGCTAAGGGTACTTGGCTGAAAAACTTGTTTGATAGTAATGCAGCGATCTTATCAATGGGAACGTGCAAGGAGCGTGCAACACTTTCATGGTGGCACGAGTGCTGCACGAATCCCATCTGGATCGCCGGCACTAAATATGGTGAGCTTAAGCAGTCGAATTCAAGTCAGCGAGAATCGCCTTCAGCACTCGGCTGTCTCTGAGCTCCTGGCTGAGCTGCCGCCGCAATTGACCTGCTTGTTCCTCAAGTGTGCGCGATACTGCCACCTGCTCGCCGCTCATCTCATCGTAGCGCTGCTTCCATATATAAAAGGTACTGATGCTGATCCCAAGTCCTTTGCAAATGTTGTCCACAGAGCCGCCGGCGCGGGCAGCTGCCAGAGCATCGGTAATTTGTTTTTCGCTGAATGTGGATTTTCGCATAAGTGTTTCAACACCTCGATAAAAACGGTCAACTGCTGGCTCGACTATATCGCGTGCATCGTGCAAATGTTGTGCAAGTGGTTTGTTTGCACGCATGTTGCACGTCGTCTCCCATAGACTGGGCTACATGAATTGAAAATGAATGACCAAACACTTATCCACCCCAGTGACAGGTACAGACATGATGAATCGAACAGCCGACCTCTCGACCGTTTTTGTTACCCATTCTCAGATCTCTTGCCAATCGGCTCCCGTACAGCAATCAACCGCTCCACAGCCTGTTGCCCAGCCTGCCGAAGCCTCAGTTGTGAATGTACAACCGCCCGCCCATGACTGCGGCAATGAAGACCTTCGCATCGTTCGATTGCAGGAAGAGTGCGAACGGCTGAAGCTAATCCTGGAGAATGTAAGGTCTGCAAACATGAAATTAAAGGAAGCGGTTAGCGCACGCTGTTCCAGCCCCAGTCAAAAACGATTGATGCTCTCTCAGCTAGAGGATAAACATGGCATCAGTCGCCGCAATGCCTGTCGCCTTCTCGGTTTGGCTCGCTCCACTTGCTGGTACAAATCCGAGGCGCGAAGATCGATGGCTATCAAAAAATATTTTCCGCGCACGCCGATCTCAATCTCCGAGCGCTTCCGTTTGCTCCAACAAGTGTCCGCCGACTTGAAGGCAGGTAAGACATTTGATGCGGCCACTGCCGTCTTTTGCGAAGCTTCGCTCAAGCAACTGGGACTGAACACGGCCTCGGCGTTCGCTCGAACAAATCTGAAGCTCGCCATGGAAATGTTCGAAGTTTATCTCCTGCAGCAAAGACAATCGGGGATCTAATCAGGGGATAGACCAGCGGCTTTTATCTGAAGAGAAAGAAATTCGGAGCTGTCAAAGCCTCAGGGAGCTTCCTGTTCCACTTATTCCAGGGAGTTTCCCGGTCGGCTGGGCAGGATCTGGGCCAAAAATTCTTGAAAATTAGATCCGTTTTGCACGCTGTTTGCACGATCTTATTTGTATCTTCTAGCCATGGCTCAGGCGCAGGATGTCAGCCCGGCGCAATTACTAAAGAACAAATGGCAAATTCTGGCGGTAGGAGAAAGCAATATGTGCACCAAGTATAGTCAGTCAGTGGCAGCAATTTGGACCGAGGAGCGCATGGAGTTGAATGAGTCACAGCTCTGGCAATCGCTTACTATCACCCAGCAATCTCATGGTCCTGACAGCTTCAAGTGCACGGAATACCTGGATGCACTCGCCTGGATTCAAACCTCAGAGGGACGAATCGATCAAGCCGTGGCCCTCTATACAAAAGGTCTTGAAATCAAGCGCCACGCGCTCGGCGAGCAACATGTCGCGGTCGCTTGCGCTGTGCGCAATTTAGCGGATCTCAGTTACCGGCAAGGTGATTACGCTCAAGCCGAAAGTCTGGCCAAGCAAGCCCTGGAGATATTCACCAACGCCCTTGGTGGTAAGAGCGAGCAGGCTCAGAATGTTTTGAACAAACTAATTGCCTTGTTTACCTGGCAAGGAAGACATGATGAAGCGGCCGAACTTCAAGGCAAGCTCGTCAAAGAAGAACAAACCTTCTGCAACATCTGCGAGCGTCCGTACAATGGAGCGCAGTGCTTGTGGTGCACGGGCACGTCGCGCATCGTCCACAGCTTTAACTTCAGCGTTGCTGAGGCGCTCACCAGATAAGTGGAACAGGAACTCTAATTTTCCTGCTCGTTATGGGGCGACGTTCTCGTCCTTGTCGTACTCGATTATGTAGCCCGAGCCCGGAATCGTTTTGATCAAATCTTCTTTGCCGGCAGCCGACAGCTTTTGGCGCAGGTTTCGCATCCAGCTTCTCACTGTTTCGGTCGAAGCTTCCTTGTCGGACGGCCAAACAGCATCAAGCAGACTCTTCGATCCGAATATGCGGTTCGGATGACGCATGAGATATTCAAGCAAAGCACACTCTCTGGGCATCAAACGATGTGTGCATCCGCCGACGATCAGGGTTCGCGTCTTGGTATCAAGGGCGACATCACGTATCCTTACTTCGCTTGGCAGCAAGCCGGCCGGCCTTCTTAAGACGCTTCGTATGCGCGCCGACAGTTCACGCGTGTCAAACGGTTTGACGAGATAATCGTCGGCGCCGATATCGAGCCCATGTTCCTTGCTGTTGATGTCACCCATGCCTGTGAGAAAAATGATCGCCGTCGTTCCGCCCGACTTTCGGAACTGCCTGCAGACGTCCGGACCGTTCATGCCGGGGAGATTCCAGTCTAGCAAGATTACATCGAAGCTGAAATTGCTCATCATTTGCAAACCGTCCTCGCCGGTGTGAACGCATTCAAGGAGATGACCCTGATCGGCAAACCACGATTTGAGCTTATCAGCCAAATCGGTGTCATCGTCTACAAGTAAAATCTTCGCCACGCTGCAATTTCGCTTTAGGAACCTTCCTATTATACAGATCCCGTCGCATTACTCTTGAGCATGAAGATCACGATAAGACTAGCCATCGTTTTCTTCGCTGATCAACTGCTTGACCAGCTGAGGCTCCGCGCCCAGTTGTCGGTTCGCATCGATCTCGATCACCTTCCAACTGCCGGTAACCACACCTGTGGCCGTGTCATCAAAGCTTTGAGCTTCCTTGGACCTGCCTGTGGCGGCCAGAAGGTCGGCATAATTTTTCATAAGCGTCGCTGTATGAGGGTGGCTGGGACCAAGGACCTCGAGCCGAATATCGAGCGCTTGTTTGTAAGCTTTCTCAGCATGCGCATATTTGCCCTGAACGTGATAGAGAGTCGCCAAATTGTGCGCGCTGGCGGCAACCTCTTCCGACTTGGCGCCGCTCACGGCGGTGTATATCTCAACGCACTTATTGGCCAGAAATTCAGCTTCCTGAAAACGTGAAAGATAATAATGCAAGCGGGCCAGATTATCCGCCGATCGTGCCACATCGACATGGAAGGTTCCAAGCACTTGTCGCTTGATGTTGAGTGACCGTTGCCACATCATCTCAGCCTGTCCGTATTTTTCTTGCCGGAAGAGACATTCGCCGAGCGCATCGAGGGTGGTGGCAAATCTCGGATCTTGCTCGCCAAACTCGGTAGCCAGATTCAAGGCGTCCTGCAGCAAGGCGGAGGCTTCATCATAGTTCTGTTGATCGAAGGCTTTTCGCGCCGTCTTCATAGCACCATCCCAACTGATCTGCTCGGTTCGGCGTTCGGAAACCGCTTTGGATTCGGCAGGCTGAAGCGGGTTGTCACCATCGTCTTTGCCAAGAACCTGGGACATCAGTTCCTGAATTTGAATATTTTGCTGCGCGATTGTTTTTTCATATTCAGCCACCTTGTGACGCAGAAATTCCAATTCCGTCGCCATGTCTTCAAGTTTAGTCCTCGCCTGTCCGCGTCGTTGAGGTGGCGGCGGTGGCGGTGGCGGTGGCGGCGGCAGTGGTGGCGCTTGCTTGGTGCTTGCCTGGCTGCCTGAGGCATCATGCCCTTTGACGGGTTGTTGCTCGGGCGGTCTTGATTGCGCTCCGCCAGGTCGAGGCGGAGCGGTCGAGCCAGCGGCGGGCTGAGGTGGTGGTGGCGGCGGTGGTGGCGGCGGCGGTGGCGGCGGCGGTGGTGCAGGCGGCTGAGCTGCTGCCACCATATCCGGTGAGGGCAGGGCTTGCATTCTGCCTGTGTGCTTCCATTTACCGGTGGTGGCGCCGTCGATGCAAACTTTTAAATGAGCAGCCTCTGCTTCCCGGTGAGTATCAATCAAGAGCTTGGCATATTGAGACAAAACGTTTATGACATCGGGATGATTGGCACCAAGCCGCTTCGTCTTGATTTCGATCGATCGCTTGTACAGCGGTTCGGCTTGACCGTATTTCTGCTGCCAGTGATAAATCATCGCCAGGTTATTAGCGGCAACACCGATGTCGAGATGGTCCGGCTCGAGCAACTGGCTGTACAACTGAAAAGAGCGGCGCGCGGCATTCTCAGCCTGGCGCAACTTGCCCTGGTTCCAAAACGATTCGGCCAGTCCGTCCAAACTCATCGGCAGGCGAGCGTCTGCCTCTTGCACTTCAGCCGCGTCGACGGCAGCCATCCATAGGAACTCTGCAAAGGAGTGGTTGCCTTCTGCCGTCGCTTGCCGCGCTTGCAGGACAAATTTATGCCACTCCTCCCATTCCTCGGACATTAGGTCTTGCATGTCGGTATGAGCCTGGTTTCCTGTCATATGTTCAGATTCCTGGAGTTTGGATGGAGATAGTTTGGACGAGCCTTCATCTAGGTTTCTTTCCACCTGTAGTCTATTGTAAACACAATGGAGAAACTCTTAAGAAAGAAGGTGTGGTAACATTCTGCAGGTCGGGGGTGAAACGCCCGCTCACCAAGTGTTTTCGAAGGTATAGGCTCACGCATTATATTACCAGGACACTCACCATGTGACTTTCGTCAGGGTAACCGCCAGTGGATTTCTGGAATTCGATTACTAACGGTTTCATGCCGCATGGCTATTGCTTGCGCTGGGATGGACCTTTGCTTTTCGTTTTTATCGTCGGAAATGTCGGCATTGCCCTGGCTTATTTTCTTATTCCGGCGGCGTTGCGACATTTTGTCGGAAAACGAAAAGATCTTCCCTATCCTCACATGTTCCGCTTGTTTGCCGCATTTATTCTTTCTTGCGGACTGACTCACCTGGTGAAGGTATGGACTCTTTATCAGCCGGCATACTGGATCGAGGCGGCTATCGATCTGTGGACCGCCGGCGTTTCGCTTGTCACAGCCTTCCTTTTGATGCCGCTCATTCCCGAGGCGCTCAAGCTCCGCAGCCCGGTGGAACTGGATAGGACGAACAGAGAATTGCAGGAGCGCACTGCCGAATTGCAAGCAGCAAAAGAAATGGCGGAGCACGCGCTTGAGACGAAGAGCCGTTTTCTCGCCACCGTCAGCCATGAGGTTCGCACTCCCATGGCCGGAATAATCGGCTTGAGCGAGCTATTGAGCATGCAGGACCTGGGCGAAGAAAACAATGAAACCGTAAGGGCAATTTTTGACTCATCGAATCGATTGCTGCAGATACTGAACGACATACTGGACGCCTCGAAACTGGGCGAAGGCAAGATCGTCATTGAGAAAAGACGATTTCCCGTCCGCTCGGTGGTCGGTGAGGTGGCTCAATTACTGAGACCCGAGGCCGACAAGAAGAAGCTGCGAGTCACCACGGTACTGGATGAAGGCATTCCCGAGCAAGTCTTCGGTGATGAGCTGCGTCTGCGTCAGGTGCTCCTGAATCTGGGATTCAACGCCGTTAAGTTCACCGAATCTGGTGGCATAAAGATAAGCGGTTTGATCACCGCGACAGAAGAAAAAAGTATTACAATCCGCTTTTCCGTAACTGATACCGGTATTGGTATAGCAACGGACAAGCTCGTAAGAATCTTTCAGCCATTCGAGCAGGCGCAACAATCTACCACCCGCGTTTATGGCGGTACGGGTCTGGGGCTGAGTATATCGAAAAACCTGGTCGAGCTGATGGGCGGCAAAATTGGTGTTGAGAGCGAGCCGGGCAAAGGCTCTACCTTTTGGTTCGATCTTCCTTTCGACACCGAAGAACCAAGTGCAACTGATGAATGATCATGATCGTTCTGATAGTCGAAGATGATCCTGTAATCCGACTGCTCACGCGCAAACAAGTTTTGCAGCTCGGCTATGAATGCGAATGTGTTGAAACCGCTGAAGAGGCTGTCGAACGCGATCGGGGTGATGTCGGCTTGATCTTCATGGACATCGGCTTGCCCGGCATGGATGGCATAACTGCAACGATGATGATTCGTGAGCAGGAGGCGGCCAACAAAGGTGCGCCCGTTCCCATTGTCGGGCTGACGGCACATTCAGAGCAAGAGGCTTGCCTGGCTGCCGGGATGAATGACTTTTTGCAAAAGCCGGCTCTGCTTACACACATGAAAGCAGTGTTGCAAAAATGGTTCGCTCGAAATCAACCATAAGCGGCTGCAGGACTGCTAGGCGCTATATGTTTGGATCAGGCGATCGACCTCCGGCAAAACGCTGTTGACCTTATCGGCATATTCCATCCTGTCCCGCGGCCTTTGCGCGGCAGCTGCCAGTGCGCCTGGATTGTTGCCGTAGCGATTTTGCAGCTGTTTGAAGTAGGCGCTTGCAACATGCGCGTTTGTTTTCGGATCGAAGGCTTGCTGGATCTTTTGCTCGAGTGATCCCGGGAGGTCGTTGAGCTCGCCACCGTTGTGCAGCTGGAATAAGCCAAAACTGGTAGCCGTGTTCGGGTCCTTTTGATTTCTCCTGTCTCCTCTTGCAGAAGCATCTCCTTTGCTTTCCACTAGCATTGCCCCCAGCATTGCCCTGGTGGCGTTAGCGCTCAAACCGCGCTCTTTTGCCTCTTGTAATACGGTTTTGACGCTGTTCTCAAATGAAGAATCATTCGGTTTGCCTATCGGATCGTACGCGCCATGGGCAAACTTTTGCCCGGGCTTCCAGTGATGAGGGCGATAGTGATGCCGTCCGTGGTGCCGACCGTGGTGGTGCCCGTGGTGCCGATGGTGGTGGTG
>JAJPJO010000133.1 GCA_021324135.1 Pseudomonadota bacterium | reverse complement strand
GTTGATCGAACATGCCGTCAGCGATCTTTCATTAGAACAAGCCGCTAATGTCGCCACATTGCCTGGTATCGTCGGCACGGCCTGTGCCATGCCCGATATGCATCAAGGGTATGGCTTCCCCATAGGCGGCGTGGCGGCCATGGATCCGGAAGATGGAGTCGTTTCACCGGGGGGCGTCGGCTTTGATATCAATTGTGGTGTCAGACTGATGTCGATTCCGTTGCAACGCCGAGAAATTGAAGCGAAGCTCGAGGCCCTGGTGACGGCCTTGTTCAAGGCCGTTCCGACCGGTGCCGGCAAGGACGGCAGGCTGCGCTTGTCCGATAGAGAACTAAATACGGTGCTGAGCGACGGGGCGAGGTGGGCAGTCAAAAACGGCTATGGCGCCGACAAAGATCTGGATCGCATCGAGGATGGTGGCGTTTTACAGAGCGCAGAACCCAAAAGTATAAGCGATAGATCTAAGAAAAGAGGCTCATCTCAATTGGGTACGCTTGGCTCAGGCAACCACTTTCTCGAGGTGGATATAGTCGATCAAATCTTCGATCGAGAGTTAGCGGACGCTTTTGGTCTCTTCGACGATCAGGTTTGCTTCATGATTCATTGCGGCTCCCGCGGGCTCGGACATCAAATTTGCACCGATTTTGTCTCAACGATGCAGCCGGTTATGGATAAGTACAAGATTGATGTTCCCGATCGCGAGTTGGCTTGCTGTCCCGTTCGCTCAGCCGAGGGCGAGAAGTATCTTGGTGCCATGGCAGCGGCCGCCAATTTCGCGTTTGCAAATAGGCAATGCATCATGCAATGGGTACGCGAAGTGGTGGCAGATATCTTTGGCAGGAGCACTGATCTGTCGCTTGTCTATGATGTAGCTCATAACATGGCGAAGCTCGAGAAACACACCGTCAATGGACGCGAGCGCGAAGTCCTTGTCCATCGCAAAGGCGCCACCAGAGCCTTTCCAAAAGGCAGAGAGGAGCTTTCTGGGGCATTCCGGCAAACCGGGCAGCCGGTCATCATCCCTGGTGACATGGGTACAGCATCATATGTTCTGGTCGGCACGGAACAGGCTCTCAATGAAACGTTCGGCAGCGTCTGCCATGGTGCCGGCAGGCTGATGAGCCGCACTCAAGCTCGAAAAGGAAGGCAGTCAGCCGATGTCATCGCACAGTTGAAAGCGCGGGGTGTGATCGCGAAGGCGTCATCACGCGAGGGATTAACGGAAGAAGTTCCAGAAGCCTACAAGCCGATCGATCAAGTAATTGATGCCGTGGCTCAAGCAGGCTTAGCGAGACCAGTGGCCAGATTGAGACCGATAGGAGTGGTTAAGGGATGAGGGGGCGCTCAGGCGAGACCCGGCATGACTATAGATTCTCGACTTCACGACGATCCGTTGTGGTTCAAAGATGTCGTCATATATCAATTGCATGTGAAAACGTTTTTCGACAGCAATGATGATGGTTATGGCGATTTCCCAGGTTTAACTCAAAAGCTCGACTATATACAAGAATTGGGAGTCGACTGCATTTGGCTCTTGCCGTTTTATCCATCGCCCTTGAAAGACGATGGTTACGACATCTCCGATTACACCGCCATCCATCCGCTCTATGGAACAATGCAGGACTTTCGCACGTTCATAAAACAAGCTCACAAGCGAGGTATTCGCGTGATCACCGAGCTGGTCATTAATCATACCTCCGACCAGCACAAGTGGTTTCAAGAGGCGCGCAAGGCGCGTAAAGGCAGCAGGAAGCGCAAGTGGTACGTCTGGAGCGATGACAATACGAAATTTCCCGATGCGAGAATAATCTTCCTTGACAGTGAAAAATCGAACTGGACATGGGATGAGTCAGCCCAGCAATTCTATTGGCACCGTTTCTTTCATCATCAGCCGGACCTGAACTTCGACAATCCGGAAGTGCGCAAGGCGATGTTGAGAGTGATGCGCTTTTGGCTCTCGATTGGAGTCGACGGGTTTCGGCTCGATGCAATTCCGTATTTGTTCGAGCGCGAGGGAACCAACTGCGAAAACCTGCCGGAGACTCATGCATTGATAAAAGAGCTTCGGCGAGAGCTGGACAAAGATTACAAAAACAAATTGTTCCTGGCCGAGGCCAATCAATTGCCCGGTGATGTCATTCAATATTTCGGCAACAGCGACGAATGCCATATGGCATATCATTTCCCATTGATGCCTCGCATCTTCATGGCACTGCATCAGGAAAATGCGCATCCGATCATCGACATTATGGCCAGGACCCCGCACATTCCGTTCGACTGCCAGTGGGCTATCTTTCTTCGAAACCATGACGAGCTGACGCTTGAGATGGTCACTCCCGACGAGCGAGATTACATGTGGAAAGCATACGCTGCTCAGGAGCGAATGAGAATCAATCTCGGCATCAAGCGAAGATTAGCTCCCCTTGTAGATAACAGCATGAAGCAGATCGAACTGCTCAACAGCATTCTCTTGTCGATGCCAGGAACGCCAATCATCTATTACGGCGATGAGATCGGCATGGGCGATAACATCTATCTTGGCGACAGGAATAGCGTTCGAACCCCTATGCAATGGAGCGTCGATCGCAATGGCGGTTTTTCGAAGGCACAGTTTGCTTCTCTTTTCGCACCACCATTGATGGATCCCATCTGGGGCTATCAGGCACTGAATGTTGAATCGCAACTCCTGGACAAATCGTCATTGCTCCACTGGATGAAAACGATCATCAGTCTTCGCCAGCAGCATCAGGTATTCGGTCGTGGAAGCTTTGAGTTTATCAGTTCATCGAACCAGAAAATTCTCGCCTACATCAGAAGCCACGAAGATGAAAACGTCTTATGCCTGGCCAATCTGTCGCGATACCCGCAATTTGCCGAACTTGAGCTGTCTAAGTTTGCCGGGATCACGCCTGTGGAGATGTTTGGTCAATCAGCCTTCCATGCAATCACCGAAGAACCATACGTAATCACATTCGGTCCGCATTCTTTTTATTGGCTGCTGCTCAAGCGTTGAAATTAGAAGCGTCAGGGCGTCGATGCGCCGGAGCGTCGATCGCCGGAGCGTAGAAGCGCGGGAGCGTCGATGCGCCGGGGCGTAGAAGCGCGGGAGCGTCGATGCGCCGGAGCGCCGTCGGTTTACGATCGGGGGTCACCCAGGGAGCGTGGCAGCGGTGGCGCGTAGAGCGTAAATGAGACGCGCTTGGAAGCGTTTTGGAAGCGTAGAAGCATTCAATCTCGTTAAAAACGAAAATTTGTCAAGTCTTGTCAAAATCGATTGAAGCGCACAAATAGCCTCAGAACTTTCTGTGCAATTGCACAGTGAAAAGGATCCGATCTCGTCTCATCATCTTCATTATTCGCCGAATGCGTTTGGCTCACAAAGGGTCTTCCGGGGAGGTTTTGCAATGGCTATCGTCGAAAGAAGTGCAATAGAAAATCAATCTTCCGTTCTCATCCACTACCGTGGGCAGTCGCAATCTTGCACTTATACTCACAGCGCTGATTGTGATGTACATGGTGCGCTGACCAGTAATTTGTGCGAGCAATGCATGGAGAAACTGGTTGGCTTTTATCCAATATTGAAGCCGGTCAATATACTGATTGATTGGTTCCAGATTTTACTGTCCATCACGTTTGAAGTCTGCCGCTCCTCAAAAGAGAGACTATTGTCGCTCCTCGCCTCATTGCTAAATAGTGATTTCGCAACGCTCGGACTTCCGGCTCTACGCCAGCACATTGCCATGGTACTGCAGTGCGCTTGGGAGCTTACTTCGGGCATATTTTCAGCCCTGTTCTTCATGTGGTTCTGGCAACCGTCTCCAAACGACTCTGATTTTAAAAAAGAGCTGAAGGAGTTGCACCGCCAAGCCGAGCTGGAAGCCGCCGCGATAGAGAGAGCAGTCGCTTGTGAAATTGAGTTGCGGAGGCAAGCAATACGGCAGAAAGAGTTGGAGGTGGATTATCTTCGATGGCGAGCCGAACAAGAGTTTGGCGACGCCGAGCGGTGCCCCGCCTACAGAAAGGCCCTGTGGGAATTTAGAAGATGGCGCGTCGCTGAACAGGAACTAATTCGCGTCGCGAAATCGCGCTCAGCCGAATCGCAAGAAGAAGCTTACCTAAAGAAGAAGGCAGTGAAACATGCGAAGTAAAGAGGATTTGCCTAAGGGCCGCACCACATTTAGTGCGGGCGATCTCACATTAGATCCTCCCGCCCGGCCCAGGACAGAACCAGTTTGTAGGGTCAACCGATATCGCTTGAACCCACAAAGCTTGCCGGCAGGGGCGGGAAAATTTTTAAAGTTAAAATCGTACTTTTTTGGATACCTAAAGAGGAAAATTTGCACTTTTCCGTTTTTGCGTCATGATTGAAACATGCGATCGAAACGAAACAGTACTGACCCCGACAAGGCAGCTGAACAACAGCGGCTGGACCGCGTTTTGGCAAGGTTCAATGCCCAAGTCAAAACCGATGAGGATGCATTCGAACTCCTAATTGAGCAAGCGGAAAAGTGTCAATTGCATTGTTGCAAATGCGGGCAAAAGGTTGAACGCAGCTATGGACAAAGGACCGCGTATTGCCAGGGATGCAGACACACTACACACGTTCTGGCGCCAACTATCTTTCATGACATAAGAGTGCCTAAAGCATGGATACTGGCAATTTGGTTGAAGGAGGAGGGCATCGAGATCAGCGCTAATGAATTCTCTCGGTTGGCAGGTATTGCGGGATCCACAGCTCAACACATATTCAAAGTCTTAATGGATGTGATTTTATTTCACATGCCGAAAGATGCTCTCAAGTTTTTGTCGGCTAATTTTGCTCCAGTCATTGGTAAGCGAAGCAGAAAAACTCCAGCAGATGAAGATCCACAAGCGGAGGAGGCTGAAAAGCAGAGGTGGCAGAACGAGCGATGGAAAACAAGTGAAACAGACAATGCGGCCTCGAGTATAGTTGGCAAATTTCTGAAATTAGATGAGAAATTCTCGCGAGTTATTGATGCCGCTTACAAGCTCGTGCCAACCACGCCAACTCACTTTGATCACTTACATGCTAAAAGCGAAATGTCCGTGGGTCCGCTTTCCGCAGCCCTTACCGCTCTTGAGTTGGGCTATCTCGTTAAACGCGTCCGGGGAGATTATTTTATACGCTCAAGCGTTGGAATTCTGGAACCTAAGATTTCTCCACCGAGCGAGCAGACGCAATCGGCATATTCATCAGCCATGGAATTCATCCGGGATAGATTTCACAGCATCAGTCGAAGATACTTGCAGTACTATCTGGCTGCCTTCTGGTGCTATTCTGATAGAGTCGCCTGGGGGCAGGGGAAATTGCTAAAGGCGTGCTTCAACGTCGAAAACTCATGTACTACCAGAGTTAACGAATTTGTCACTGATCTAGTTGTGAATGTAATGCCTGCCCACTGAGCAGAAGAGACTGCTAACAAAAGAATTTTTCTTGTGAGCTTGGTTTTTTGGCCAATGGAGAACAGTAATGGATGTTCCTATCGACGAAATAGAATTCAGTTATGCCAGGAGCTCAGGCCCGGGCGGACAGAATGTGAATAAGGTAAATAGCAAAGCTATCTTGCACTGGTCCATATCGACAAGTTCCAGTCTGCCCCAGGACGTTAAGAGCAGGTTCCTCAGCAAATATGCGCGGCGAATCACATCAGATGGCTACTTAGTTTTGACCAGTCAACGGTATAGGGACCAGGCGCGCAATATAAGCGACTGCCTCGACAAACTCAGCGCCATGCTGACTTCGGTCTGCACACCGCCTAAGAAAAGAAAACGAACCCAGCCCAGCCAAGCGTCTAAGAGAAAAAGACTCGAAGAGAAACGAAGCCATTCAAAAAAGAAGTTGTCACGTCGGGTTGTTGCGGTGGAAGATTAGATTCAACCGATATCGGTTGACTTCGCAGCCCTACCTTTAGGGTTTGTAGGCTCAACCAATATCGGTTGAGTTCCTGAGGCTATCACACGGGCTCTACTTTGCCGCTTCTTAAAGAACGATGAGTAACATCAAGGGCTTTCATCTGATGAAGAGCATCTCGCCCGTCCAGAAGCAACTTCGAGTCGCTCAGAACAGCCAGAGAAAAATGCTCAAACATTTCTACGTAGTGATTCGAGGGAGGCAGGCGCAACTCATCATCGTTGAAAAATAAGCTTGCCTCCTCGTGTGGCTGCCAGGCGCGAGGGAAGTAGATCCTGCCTTTATCTCCAACAAGTTCGAGATCGGTTCGGTACGGAAGTGTAAAACCACAATCGAGTAACGCACGACCATTCCTAAACTCCATCACAGCGCCAACTGAGATGTCGACACCCTGCTCAGGATGCAGTTCGCCACGAGCATAAATTGATATTGGCTCGTCCTTGAAATAATATCTGGCACTGCTTATCGGATAGCAGCCTACATCAAACAAACTCCCTCCGCCCAACGCCCGATCCAATCGAAAACCACCTTCACCTCTCAAAATGTACGTGAATGAGGCGCGTAAAAGCC
>JAJPJO010000046.1 GCA_021324135.1 Pseudomonadota bacterium | reverse complement strand
TGGTGCACGACTCCAACAACAAACCCTGAGAATCCGTGGGTCACGCCACTGACTCGATCAGGGGTCTTCTAAAGGGAATCGATAGCAAACTCGGATGGTTGCGGGGGCCCGCAATGCCTCGAACTTGCTGTTGTCAAGATTCCGTTTGGAGATTGTTCGATCTGCCGCATAGTTCATTGCTGTTTCCTCTGATCTTTGGTTTATGAGTGACTTAACAATCGTATTTTCAATGAGTTATGCAGCATGGATGGGAGCTTCAGAGAAGGCTAAGTTATTGAAAATAGGTACAGGGCAATGGTATTTGGGGTTGGATTGGGTTGGAGAACCCAAAGGTCGTTGGAGCATTTCAGGGTGTCAGCTCTTTGGCGTGCCATCCCAAAGGTCGTTGCATCATATTCCGACGGAATGCTGGGTTCAACCCCATGAGTGGGGTTGGAAATGAAGCGAACGCGCCGAACGCGTAATGGCTCGAAAAGTTGATATTATGCGGGACTCCGAGGATCAAAGAGCTGTACCGGACTTCTGATTGCATGGGACATCGTCTTATGGCAGAATCGGCTCCAATTTGTTACGCTCAAGCTATGCAGGTAACCGTCGAAATTCCGGACCAGTTTGTCCAGCATCTTGTGCCTGCTGGCCGCGATGCGGCCCGTTCGCTTCTGGAGGAGTCGGTCGCCAGCGCCTATCGGGATGGTCGGTTGACGATGGAACAGGTTCGCCAGCTTCTCGGTTTTGGGACACGGATGCAGGTCGACGCTTTTCTCCAGCAGCATGAGGTTTATGACTACACGGTCGAAGACCTCGACAAGGACATGGCCACGCTCGACCGGGTTCTTGCAACGAACAGCCGGTAATTGCTGGCATGATCGTCGTCGCCGATACGAGTCCTCTCAATTACCTCATCCGCCTCGGCCATGCTGATGTTCTGCGGGAGATTTATGGCCGAGTCCTAATTCCTCATGCAGTCCTGACGGAGATGCAACACCCCGATGCGCCTTTAGAAGTGCGTGCTTGGGCGTCCGCACCTCCCGCCTGGCTTGAGCACAAGCAAGTACAGCAATTGGATGGAACTCTGGCGTCTGAACTTGGAGCCGGAGAGCGTGAAGCGATCAGCCTCGCTCTCGAAGTCGCTGCCGATGTTCTCCTGATCGACGAGCGAGCTGGTCGGCAACAAGCCGAAGCGCGGCACATCGAGGTAGCTGGTACGCTTGCGGTCCTTTTGCAAGCCTCTCTGCGAGGGTACTTCGATTTCCCCGAAGCGTTACAGCAGCTCCGCCAATATGGGTTTCGCATTTCGCGAGTAGTTGAAGCGACCATGCTCGCTCGTTATGTGCAGCATAAAGAGCACCATGAATAGTCCAGTTCGGAAACCCTTAGCTGACCGAGGTGCTCAATCTCGGTAAATTAGTAGCCAAAGCATGGAAAAAAGATATTCGATTGGTTCACCGTGGGAAATTGACCTCACGACGGAGAGACTCAACTAGCGTGCAGAGCTTTGAATATTCGCTCTACACAGTTTTGCAAGTCTCTTTCCACTTCATGTTGCCAGAGCCTCAATACTCTCCACCCCATCGCTCGTAGTTTGCGAAAATTTCGCCGATCGCGTTCTCGATTGCAGGAGATCTTCTCCCTCCAAAACGGAGCCATATCATCAGCCCAGAGGGGGAATCTATATCCATGCCAAAAATCCCCATCGATAAAGACAGCTACTTTGGAAGTTGTAAAAACGATATCTGGCTTTCCCGGCAAGTGCTTGCAGTGCTTGCGGAACCGAAGGCCCTTACGGTGTAATTCACTCCTTACCAATCTCTCAATGTCCGTGTCGCGGGTCTTTACGCGAGACATGCAATGACTTCTTTGCTCTGGAGACAGGTTATCCGCCACAACAGGAACTCCTACGGTTGGAACTGGCTGAAGGAGCGTACAGCCTCAGAACCATTTGAAAGCTGAATGAGAGATGGTTGACGGTCCGTAAAACGGAATTGTTGTGCCTGCTTCGGGCAGAGCATTCCAAAATCGCATTCAGCACATTTGGCTGGATGAGGACGCATAGGAAAATCAGCCGCCAGAATGCCCTGGACGGCCCACTCCACATTGTCAACCGCAGCTGCGATGGCCGCATCGTCCACTGGAACGGTGAGCCTCTGATTATCTTTCAACAGATGCACGCTTCCGGTTCTCGCATTTTCTCCGAGGACCTGCTGGGCAGCTTTGGCGTAGAGCTGTACTTGTAACGCCAAATCGGTCCAATCCAATTCTGTGTTCTGCAGCGGATCGTCGCCGCCTTCGATGGCTTTGAAGTCGATGACCTCGGCGTCGACAATCTGACCCTGCGCGTTTTCTCTAAGGAGAAGATCAATGGCACCAGAAATAACACAGTCCTGTGCGGGAATCTCAAAACGAGCTTCCACTTGACGACTTCGCTGAAAATCTTGACCGTATGACGTGCTATACGTGGCTACAATCTCAACCGCTTTGGCTTTGGCTCGCTCGTAGGGGCCGGGAGCATTAACCGGATCGCGACTCTGTGGGACGTGCTTTAGATGGAATACTGCCTCTGCGAGGTTGGCGGCTTCCTGTTCCGTCGGGCTACTGTCTGCGTACCTTTCGTGAAGTTTCTCCACCGCGGTATGAACCGTCTTGCCGAATCCAAACAGGTCGGGAATAGACGGTGAGAATCCGAAGCCTTGCCGAAAACGATAATCCATCGGGCAGCGAAGATAGTACCTAACCTGCGAAAAGCTCGTGGGCAAAATTGTTTCGTCTACTCGACGTACCTGAGGCACATTTGTGAGACCGGCTGGCATCAGCTGCGCGTCATTTACGATCTCCGCATTAATCAGCCTTCTCGCGAAGTCCGATGTCTTACGTGCGCGCGCACCGCCGGGGAGATTGGCCGCCCCGGTGACGTAAAGATAGCGTTCACCTCTCGTCACCGCGGTATAGAACAGGCGCGCTTCTTCCGAGCGACTTT
>JAJPJO010000534.1 GCA_021324135.1 Pseudomonadota bacterium | reverse complement strand
GCAACGAGACCAAAAAGGGCAGATTTTGGCCTCGTCAAAAAAATTCGTTTAGCACCAATCTTGTTCGTTGCTTGACTTGAGGAATCAAATGATTTTCTTCTGTGCATACTGCTTGCAATTGCCGATACAATGAATGCATGCTTTTATGACGAGGACTACACGATGCTCAGATCATTTGCTGCAAACCCAGGCGCTGCACAGGACGGCCGGTTAATGAATGAGCAGATCACTGGAGATCACAGGGTTATGCCGATCGAACTCGGCCAGTTTGTCAAAAACAAGAGTCTTGCTCCTGATGAGCAGCACTTAGTCGAGCTGGCCTGGGAAGTGGCTGATTTAGCTTATTGCATTCAATCCGATTTTCATGTTGGAGCGGCACTGATCGCGACCAACAAGACCGGCGACAGCAGGGTATTCACTGGCTGCAACATCATGAATTTGTCGATGCCCGCCACCATATGCGCCGAGCGCTCGGCGGTTTTCAACGCGATCACAGCCGGCTTTACCAAGATAAACGCCCTGGCGGCCGTGTGCAAGAATATTCCGGGCGGCTTTCCGTGCGGCGCTTGCCGTCAGGTCTTACGCGAGTTCGGGCTGGGCGCTACTCTTCTGATCATTTGCGATCGGGAAAAGAACGTTCGCAGACTGACAATTGACGAGCTTTTACCGGCGCCCAAATCGCCTCCTGTTTCATGGGATTCGCTCGATGAGCCTGAGCGCGAATTGCTGGAGCAGTGCTTCGATTTAATCGGCAGAGCCTATGTTCCATATTCCCGGCAAGCTCGAGGTGCCGCGCTTCTGGCGCGCAACCCGCAGCAGATCAGTGCTGTATTTCCAGGCACGCAAATTGATAACGCCAGTTACGGGGTGAGCATATCGGCAGAGCGTTCGGCGATGGCGTCAGCCGTTACAGCCGGTTTTCAACACTTTGAGACGCTGGCGGTCCGCGGCGATGATCCGATTGACGGCGAGGATCTACAATTCTTGCGCGAATTCGGCGGACTTTCCGCCAGGCTTTTGATCGCCGGGCGCGATCGATCGGTGATCCGCTCTTCTCTGAGCGAGTTGCTGCCTGACTCGTTTGGTCCGGAAAGCGTCGAGTGATGCGGCAGTGAGCGTGCTCAAAGCCAGTCCTGGTTTGCCGTATACCCAAGTTGTTTCAAGCTAGTATAAAGAGTAGTAGAGCGTTTTGAGAAAAATCGCGGTGGCACAGCCGTTTTTGATTGCTGCACCACCGCAGGAAGTCCTCATCTGCCGAGCTGCCCGGTCCTTTGACCAGGCGCTCGGCAGGCTGAACGCTAAAACAGGCAGCGGTGAATGGCGGCGTTCGCCAGAACGATGACGAGAGCCGCACCCAGAGCCGACCAGAAGTTGCGAACGTAGAGCACGTCCTTGAGCACGCCGGCGGTGATTCGGATGGCCAGAGCATTGATCAGGAGCCCGAGCAGACCGAACGTCAACCACTGGAGCACTACTGTCATTCCCACGGTGAGGATGATCAGTCCGAACGAGAGGATGATGTTGGTCAAACTGATGCAGATGAGCACCAGCAGTCCGCGGAAGAATCCGCCGTGGCGAATGGCTACATTGCCGCCGGTGCAGGCGGGCACAACGACGAGCAGAACGAGGACTTGCAGAAATACGCTGAGCAGGAGGTTCATAACCTTGTATCCTTTGTGAAGTGGAGCGACGTGCGAGCGACAGCCTTTACTGGGACGGAGATTGAGGTTTCTCAGATCCAGTTTTTTGGTTTGTCGCCGGCGCGAGGCTCGCGAAGTAATCGAGCACGCCTTGCGCGATGGCATCGGCGATTTTTTCCTGGTAGACGCCGCCGGTCAGATTCTTTCTGTCCGTGGCGTTCGAGAGATAGCCAATCTCAACGAGGATGGCGGGTGCCAGCTCATGATGAACAACGACCAGCATGCGCTGATGCACGAAGTTGCCGTGCTCACCCACGCCTGTAATCAGGCTGTGGTAGACGAATTCAGCCGGAGCCAGACTCTTGTCGTTGAAATAGAACGCCTCGATTCCATCTACTTGAGTGGAGGTGGTGGCGTTCGTATGCACGCTCAAGAACAAGTCCGGAGCGTACTTGGCAATGAGAGCAACACGATCGTCGAGCGAAACTGTCGTGTCCGCTTCTCGCGTCAGGATGACGGTCGCCCCTTGAGCCACCAACTTGTCGCGCAGCTTCAGGGCTACATCGAGGTTGATGTCCTTTTCGAGGATGCCGTCGCGAACTGCGCCCGTGTCCTTGCCGCCGTGTCCGGCGTCGACGATGATCGTCTTGCCGGCAAGCGGTAGCGCGGATGGTGCACAATCCGGTTTGTTGCTGGTGTTAGGGGTGGTGGCATTGCCGTCGGCTGGAACAGCCACGGGTGCCTGCGTCTCTTCATTTACAGTCGGAGTCTCCCTCCTTTGATCGATCGTTTCTGGCCATACTGGCGAGCTCCAGAAGAGAAGCAAGAGCATCGCCGCCTGAGGAAACGATCGTTTCAAGTTGAACATCGTGATTTCATCGCATTGCTTTAGCGCCCGGACTCAGGGCGAGCCCGGGCGCTTAGGTGGAAACGTGGATCTCAAGCTCCGCGCTTAGCCAGCAGCTTGCTCAGGTGGAGGAGCGATCTGGTCGAACGCCTCCTTCAGAGCCAGGTGCTCGCCTCGCGAAAGAGCCTTTTTCTGATACATCACCCGACCACAGAGGCCGAGGATGGCCAGCGTTTGCTGCCTGTACGGATGACCCGATCCCAGCTCGAAATCGATTTCCCGAAGGGACTTCGACTCGATGTGGAAGAGTTTGCGCAGACAACGGGCGATGGACTTGTAGTGCTCGACATTGAGATCACCGGAAGCGATCGCCGCCCAGGCGCGGTCGAATTCGCCTCTGGCAATCTCGCGTCGAGTCTGGAAGGCGCGGCTCTTCGCCTCGACAGCGGCAATTTTCAGCCGTCTGCTCAAGTAGAAGAACAGGCCCGCACCAAATGCGCCACCAAAGAGGTAAGCGCAGTTCAGCCAGAGGTGGTTGCCTTGATCGTAAGCCGCACTTCCGTCCTGGATAAGGTCACGACCATCCCAGGTGGGTGAAGTGTAGGGCTCGAAGGCCGGGATGCTGATCGATTTGTCTGCCCCGGTGGACTGATCGCGCCAGAGCATGTTCATTCTCAAGCTGAGCTTCTTGCCGACGCTCAGGCTCTGGATTTTGAAGCGCAGGAGGATCAGCCTGGAGCCGTCCTTGCGATCGCGCGTGACGATCTCCGGGTTTCCGATTATGTCGAAATCGCCTTCGACAGCCAGGCTGTGCATGTCCACAACCGTGCCTGGTTGCTGTTTCAGAAAGATCTCGACCGGGATGAGATCGCCGGTTCGCCAGCCGTAGTCCCGCTCATAGTGGCACACCACCTGCGGTGTCAAGCTGTCGGTCGGTTGGAACTCAGGCCAGCGCCTGAAGTCGCTCCGGAAGACCAGAGCAATTCCGCCCACCGTCACGACCATGGCGACGAAGAGAATGCCGAGGGTGGGCGTGTGCTTCTTGAGCTTCTCGCCCCAGCGCCTCAGCAAAGCGGTGCCTCTTTTCATACGATGCCCCCTTCCTCGTCTTGGCCGCCGGCTCTGGATTGAGGCTCGGGAAGCTCAATCCGGCTTTGCGGGTAAGGCGGAAGATTGATGCTGAGAAACGATTTTGGCTCGTCCTGGCTATGATTCTCTCTCCGCCAGAAGTTGCTTCTCAGAGCCCGGGGGATGAAAAGCGAGAGGAAGAGAAGAAGCAGGGCCAATGCGAGCGGGTAGGAGAACAACTCCTGCTCGCCCTCCTTGTACCTCACCTGGCTCCTTGAAATCAGGCTGCCGATGTGGAAATCAGACGCCTCGACCACGCGAACGTAACGAGCCCCGACCATGTTGCGCATGAGCAGAAGCGCGTTTTCATCGAGCTTTGATGTGACGACTTGCCCATCGTACTCGTAGTTCTCGTGATTGTAGAAGCGCGATTGATCGCTCCTCGAGAGCAGTTTGACCGGAATCGGCGAGGCAACAGGTTTGCCCAGCCCGACGATGATCAGCTCTATGCCTCGCTGCTGCAGCTCCTGCATGAGGGACCGCAGCTCGGGAAGCTCGGAGTCATTGCCGCCGTCGGAAAAAAGAACGATGATTTTGCGATGACCGGCATCGGAATCGAGATCGAAGAGGGTGAATGCCATCCTGAACGCTCCGGCAATTTCCGATCCTTCCCCGGGAGCGCTGCCCATTACCATTGCCCTTCTGAGCATCCAGTCGAGAGCGAGCAGATCGTCGCTCAGGAAGGCAAACGGAAAAGCCGATCCGGAATAGGTGATGATGCCGAGCCGGTTGTAGTTGAGCGAAGGCACGATGTCGGTGAGAATCAGGTGCCGCGCCATGTCCAGGCGACGCCCTTCGGCATATTTCGTGCCGTCGAGACGTCCTTTGTAATCAGGCACCGCCATGCTGCGGCTGACGTCGACGAGACAAATCACGTCGATTGAGCCTTGCGGAAATTCGGCGGTTCCATGCTTTATGGACGGACGCGACAGTGCCACCACTAGCAGTGCCAAGCCCAGGATCACGGAAGTGGCTTTCCAGAGGAAAACGGCTTTCGGGACCACTTCAGATAGAGGGGTGATGAGGTGCTCCTCACCATACTCTCTCAAGAGCGAGCGGTTGCGACGCCAGGCAAGCCAGAGCGCTGCCCCTGCAAGAGGCATTGCTGCTGCCAGGAGCCACAGCACCGATGGATTGATGAGATGCATAAGGCTCCTGTATTAGATGCCCTTCTTTTTGTCTTTGCCGGCCTTGCTGTTCGGATCACTGGTCGGATCCGATGAAGAGCCGCCTTTGCCCATGTCCGGAAATTGCGACTTGAGACGCTCGAGGTTGTACTTGGCGTCCATGTTGTCCGGATCGTGGCGAAGACACTCTTCATAAGCCGAGATCGCCACGCGCGACAGCTTGAGCCGTTCATTCACCACACCCAGAAGAAACTGGATGCGAGCCGCCAACATCTCTTCATTGGCAGGCACAACGCCTGTGTTCTGAGTGAGAGCGTTGAAGGCATTGCTGAGCTGGTCCCTGGCTATCTCGAAATTGCCCTGGCGGCAATTGCTCAGCGCCAGGTCGTAGAGCGCAAGCGGACGGTTGCTGGCCAGGGGCGAGTTCTGCGCCTTGATGAAATCATGCCTGAGCATGGGGGTGCTGAAGAAGATCAGGCGCGCTGCTCCAAAGATTGCCAGCAGAAGGCAAACCACGGCCAGGAAGTTGAGAATGTGAGAACGAGATTTATGCAGGAACGGTTTGAGTTCATCCAGCATAAGCCCTCCTTTCTGAGGTTTGAAACCAGAGATTACTGATTGAGGATCAAAGCCTCAGCCAGGGTGCCGATCAGGATGAGCGCCAGGGCAGGGAAAGCGAAGAGGTAGAAAAGCTCCTCGCGATTTTCACTGGTGTCGACCGTGACGACGGATTGCTCCATCTGGTCGATTGTCTGGAAGCAATCCTTAAGCTCGGCTGGATTGTCTGCGTGGAAACCTTTGCCGCCGGTCGCTTCTGCCAGAGACAGAATGTCCGCCGATTGCGAATTTGATGCCACCAGGATGACGTACAACTTCAAGTTGTACTGAGCAGCGAGCTGCTTGAGACGCTCGAAGGCAGCCGGATAGATGCTGTCTTCGCCGTCCGTCACCATGATCAGCACCCGCGTCGCTGCCCTGCCCATCTCGTCGAGATGCTCAGTGGCTGCGTCCATCGGACCGGGCTTCGAGTTTCCGAAGTTGGTTCCACCGCCAAGACCGGCATCGGCAAAACGCACCTTGCGGTAAATCATTTTCAAGTCGTGCGTGAGCGGCCAGGACCAGTATTGGTCCGTGTCGAAGACGAAGATGCCGAGGCGATCGTTTGCCTTTGCCAGGTAGCGATTGCGAACGAAGTCCAGCACCGCCGCCTGGGCTGCATCGATGCGGCGCTCGCCGACCCTGGCTGTGAAGCCGTATGGATCGGGAGGCTGGGTGTTGTTGTCGGGCTGTTTGCGATCGGGGCGTCCGGGAAAGTCCTTGTCGAGATCGGTATCGCCGACGATACTATCGGGAACTTTGCCGAAGCGTGTCGCCATCGAGCCCGAGATGTCGACTGCGATCAGAACGTCTCGTGATTTGAAGGTCTCCTTCGAGAGGATGTGCAGCCGTTGCGGGCGAGCCAGAGCCACTGTCAGAGCCGTCAAGCCAAGGACGATGAAGACAATTGGTACGAAGTGAAAAAGCTTGGCGCTCATGCTGGACAGCGAGCTGAGATGGCGGGTGTCCGGATGGGCGAGATAACCCTTGCGCCTTGCGATCAGCCAGGGCAAGGGCACAAGAACGAGAACGAGCAACCAGAGTGGGTGCGCGAAAATCATAAAGTCTTCCTGTCCGGCCGGGGGCCGTTTGGGGTCGTGTAGAAGCCTCTAGAAGAAGCTCTAATGCCTTTAACTCATCGGATGGTCTTGCAGATGAGGAGTTGGTGTCTGAATGAATGAGAGTGAGTGAAGAACACTTAAAGCTATACTTCCACTGACCGCCATAACAACGCTCATGAGCTTAATAATAACTGAGATTTGAAGCCATTCTTTGGGATGTCAAGCATTGCTTTCATTCACGGATGCCAAATTTCTCGTTGATCGCCGGTTTGATATCAGTTCCGATTTGTCGCGAGCCTTGGCGAAGTTTTAGCCTCAGGCAGTGAGGCTGTATTCAGCCAGGCGATTTGCTTCGTCTCTTTACTACCCTGCCGGCAAGATTCCGCCCTCTGGCGCGAGTTCGCCCAGCTGCGCAAGCAGCTAAGCAACTCTGTTTCGGCAAGCCTTTTGGCTCCTTGAGATTGAAAAGCAAAATGCAGGTGAACTGTGACTTTCAGCCGCGCTCTGGGTAGAGAGTTAAAGGCAATCGCCGCAAAAAATTACCATTGCTAGAGGATGGTACGAAATTGGCATTTGATGACATAGATTCCTCCACGTCCGAGGCGAGCCTGCGCCTCGGCAAATTGAACAACACGCCCAGCACGGCCGAGCTCGACTTTGCCCTGGCGCAGGCGAAGAAGAACACCAGCGCTGTTATCGAGCTGCCATGGAAGACTCCATCAAGCCCGACTTTCGTGCTCAAAGTTGCCTGCTCCGATCCCGAGAGCGAGGCAAACTGGATCTTGTATCAAGGAGAAACGGCAGATGCAGCCGTTCTGTGGAGTTTTGATTCCGACGACACGTCCTTGATAGAAAGTCTCATCGTCGCTGAGTGTGCTCCGGATCGCAGTCTGCAAGCTCTCTCCGGCAATGGGGGCGAGGCAGCAACTCAATCCGCTCCTGCCACCGCCGGCGGTTATACTCTCGGCGCCGGCGATCCCGGCTCTAATGGTTCGAGCTTAAGCTCCAATGGCGGGAATTTGTCTGCGGTCGCCAGTTTAACGGCTTCGCCGGAAGCATCGCATGTCGTTTCGCATGTGCAACTGCCTGCGGCGGTCGAGATCGAAATGAGCCTGGTCGATCACATTGAGAAAAACCTCAGGGATGTCGAGACAGGCTTGCAAACGAGAGCGGCATTTTTCTTTCATTTGCTTCGCGAGCACAAGCGTTATCAGTCCACTCGCGCACCACTGGCGGTGATAATTTTCGAGTTGCATGCCGATTATGGAAGCAACAAGATAATGCCGCTGCCCGATCGGGCGTTGAAAGAGGCTTTCAGGCGCTTTCAAGCCGCGATGCGCAGCATTGATATCCTGGCTAATTACGAAGACAAACAATACGCCTTTCTGCTCTCTGGTGCATCCTCGAATGATGCCGTCCAGTTCGGCAAGAAAATCGAAAAAGCGATGACGGAAAATCCGCTTCAGCCCGGGATCGATCGCGATCAAGCTATTTTAAGAGCGGGTGTGGCCGGTATTCCGGACACTTGCGATAACCCGGGTGTGCTACTGGCGGCCTGTCTGACGGCGCTCGAACAGGCGAAGGAGCGGCACACCTCGATTGCGCTTTTCCCAAGCCTGGCACGACCGTAGGACTGCTCTAACGCAGGCTTTTCCAGTAGTGCGAGAAGTGTTTCCGAACGTCCTGGATTCTTTGATCCACCTGTCCGGGCGACATGTCCTGAGTAACCGGGCTCTGACCGCCGACCGCCCCTGGTATCACATATGATGTTTGTACCTGGGCGGCGTCTTCGGCGCTGGAGGCGTTCAAAATGCGCATGGTGGCGAGGGCCGATTCCGACATCGAGCGCGTGTTATAGCCGCCCTCAAGGAAGCAAACAATCTTGACGCCGAGTTGATCGCGCAGGTCCGCCAGGCGTTGCGAAAGCATGGCAAAACCCAGCGTCGTCACTCTTTGCTGAGCCAGCGGATCAAGCTCGTGGGCATCATATCCGGCCGAGAGCAAGATCACATCCGGCTCGTACTCCACGCAAACCGGCTTGACCAGCTGATCGAATGCGGCGAAGTAGCCGCGATCGCCGGTTCCCTTTGGCAGCGGAACATTCATGTTGTAACCCTTGCCCTCGCCCTTTCCATCTTCTGTATACCATCCGGAATCCGGCGGCCAGAAAGGATATTGATGAAATGAAACGAAAAAAACGGATGGATCGTCAAAAAATAAATCTTGTGTCCCGTTGCCATGATGAACATCCCAGTCGACAATCATGACGCGTTTCGCCCCCAGCTCAATTTGGGCATGGCGAGCGGCGATGGCAATATTGTTGAAGAGGCAAAAGCCCATCGCTTTATCAAATAAAGCATGGTGACCCGGCGGTCTCACGGCAACGAACGTCGAATCGTATGTCTCTTTCCCGACCGCCTCAATAGCTACCAATCCGGCTCCGGCAGCCAGCTTGGCTGTTTCGTATGTTTTCTCGCTCATGAACGTGTCGGCATCAAGAGCGATCAAGGCTTTATTCTTGGCGGCCAGCTGAGCTTCTTTATGCAGCGATTCGATGTAGGCAGGCGAGTGAACCTTGCTGATCTCGTCTTCGGAGGCGGCTCGCGGCTGCAATTGTTCAAAAGCCTGATCGAGCGCGGCGCTGGTTAAAAGCTTATCAATGGCCTGCAGCCTGGCCGGCGACTCGGGATGATCCTCGGGGGTTTGATGGTCGCGAAACTTGACGTCTCGCACCAGCGCCAGTCTGGACATGGTGCCTCTCCTTGTGTGGACAAACAAATGATAACGCTGTTTTGGCTCTTTGTGCCAGCCCGCGATGAAGACCCTATAGACTATAAGGACTAGTATGAAGGGCGGGCACAGACAAGCGGTATCATATCTGGTGCAGTAGCTTCAAACCGGAGAGCAGTGAAATCGGTCATTGGCGACCGATTTCACTGCCTCAAGGCCGGTCGGCTAATTGACGCCGGCTACCAGCAGACGCGCCAGAGGTATGAGGAGGTCAATCTCGGCGCCATGCATGCCTTGGTCCGCCAGTCCCTGCCAGAGCGCCAGGGCAGCGTCGATTGCATCCCTGGTGGTGCTGGCAGAAAAGCTCGCGGTCTGAGAGCCCCCGTTCTTCCGGCGCTGGGCGAGAAGCTCCTCGATCTCGGCGATCTGGAGATTGTACTCGGCGGCTTTCACTTTGGTGATGATCGCCTTGCTGGACAAGTCCGCCAGGACCGTGCGAGCGCGAGCGATGGCTGCCTCGGCGGTGGTGGGCTTCTGCACAGAAGTGGTCATGTCGATTCTCCGTGTTTGAGATTGTCGGGCTATTTTTCAAGCACGACGTTCTGGCTCAAATGGGCGGCAACTGGAAGCGTTGCCAGGTTTAGGTTCCGTTCGTTCGTCAAAACCGGCAGATTGGCATATCAACGCGGCAGGCAGAGTCGACGTTGCTGGTTTGCACGCCGGGACTGCGAGCTGGTGCTTTCAATGAACGCGTTGGTGTGAGGGTTAGTTGAGAATCTGCACGATTTGGATGAGAGAGCGGAATCAGGATGAACCTAGCGAAAAGCAGTGATTCCGGCAATCAAATACAGTGCCTGAAAAAACATATGTTTATGGCTTGATTACTGGTCTGAAAACGCTTTTCATTGCAGGATTTCAGGAACTGTAAAGCAAATCATCCTGGCGTGATGACATCATAAGATACGTTGGAAAGGTAATCTTCCTCTCGCGCCTCGCGCTACAAGGTCAGCCCCTGCCAGCTTGCGCTAGTGATGAACGAATACTAATAATTCGTGGAATTCCCACCAGGCCGGCAATCCGTTTTTGCCTTCTCCTTTGCCCAAAAGCTACCCCGAAAAAGAATTAAAAACCGGCAATGATGACATCTATAAGAGATCCCATCGCTTTTTCATTATGTAATGGCCTTCAGGCTTTCAAGTTTTGCTTATTGATACCAAGAATATCTAAGGTGTTCTTACAAGTATCTCGTCCATCTTCCAGGAACAAATCACACACACACATCACAGTTTGAGCCAATCTACAGCGTCTCAATGTCGGCAAAGTCTTTTGCCTTATGTGTGCCGGTTTGTTTCTTGAGGCTGGAAGGGTGACTGCGCAGTCGATCATAAGACCGATTGCAGTTTTTCCGTGAAGGAGAAGAGCCATGCGTACACTGATGACAATCGAGCCCTGGATCATCGATGAGATCGAGAAGGACCGCAAGCGCCGCGAACAGCCCGCTCAGGTGCCGCTCTACATCGATGTGCCGCAGCAGATTCCGCCTGGCTGGGAGCCCGATCCCGACTGCCCCGGCGGTTATCGTCGTACTCCCGACCGGGATCGCGACAGCGGCGATCGCGGTGTGACGATCATCCAAATGTAGTCGTGGTGCCAACACCCGGCTAATCACACAGTTGACTGGCAGGCGGGCCGCGGCGGCTTCAACCGTCCGGCTCGCTCTGCTTGCCCGCTCCGGCACAATGCCGATGTTCAAAAATTTCAGAAAGGAGATTCGCTTTGTATGAATTTAACTGCAGCACATCTGATTCAAGCTTTGCTGCTGGCTGTTCCGATTGGATGCGTTAGCTGGACAGTCACAAATGAAGAGATCTTCAAGGACATGCGAGAGCATCTCAGCAAAGTCTGCAAACGCAGCCACAACCCGCTAATCGCAAAGCTCTGTTATTTGCCCACCTGTCACTATTGCTTCTCGCACTGGGTGGCTCTGCTCTTCCTCTGGTTGACCGGATATCGGCTTCTCTTCCAGGGATGGCGCGGCTTTGTGGTGGCTGAATTCACTCTGGTCATGTTCGCCAATGTCTATCTGACCATCTACAACCTGCTCCGCTTGCGCGTGCGCATTTTGAAGGCAAAGGCCGAGCGCGAGGAGGCATTGGCTCAATTGGCCAAGGACCAGTTGAAGAAGAGCACGGCAAAAGAGGAGCCGCAGCGCTCATAGTCAATCGGAGCCGAAACGAGCTTGGGAGTAAGAGCTGCTCAACCACTGAAGCGACAGCGGATCAGTTGGTATGGCACTTTTGCTCCTTTGAGCGTGCGCTTGCTAGTACTATTCGACAACGTATTAACAAAGATAGTACGAGAGGATATAAGAGAGGAAGCGCTAAAGAGAAATCGAGCAAAGCAGAGTGTCACAGGCAGGCTTGCCGGTGAGCGCATCCGCTTTGCTCGATTTCGAGTGAACCTCACAGGCATTGCCCTTACTTAGGCAGATGCAGTGGGTTCAGGAAGTCGTTCATCAGCCCGTAGAACATCAGTCCGACGAGGAGGAAGAAGAACAGATTGGACAGGCGAGCGCGAATCTCGATGGGAACCGGTCTGCGGGTGATTCCTTCGATGGAGAAGAAGAGGATGTGCCCGCCATCAAGCAAGGGGAACGGGAAGATGTTGATCACGGCCAGATTGAGGCTGAGCATAGCCAGAATCCAGATGAAATCGTAAGTTCCCTGCTCGAAGGCCTGCGAGCCAATCTGAACGATGCCCACGATGCCGTGGACGTCGTTGCTCGTGGGAGCAGGCGAGACGATGCCCAGTGAGGCGGCGAGCCGATGGGCGATGTTGCCGATCATGGTTACGAATCCCTTAGCCATCGCACCCGTGGCGCTCAGGCAAGTGCTCGTACCCGACTTGATGGCAGCGAATGCACTCATGTGCTCGAAGCGCTTTTCCGTCTGAATGCCGAGGCGCACGCCAATCATCCCTTCGGCATTGGGTATGAGAGTGACATGCACGACCTGACCGTTGCGGTGCACAGTGAGGTCAACAGGCGTCTGCTTGTGAGCCTGGATGGCTTGTCTGACATCATCGGGGTGTTTGATTGTTGCACCGCCAATGGTGTCAAGGACGTCGCCCGGTCGCAAGCCTGCATCGCGCGCAATCGTCACCTGGCTGTCGACAGCATCGATCGTGGTGGCTTTGATGTCGATAACGGCTCTGCCTGCGGTCGCGAAGAGAATCGAGACGGCTGCCACGGCGAAGATGAAGTTCATGCTCACCCCGGCAAGGGCAACAGCCATGCGCTTCCAGACCGGGAAGGTGCGGAAGTTCTCGAGCTGCTTACCGGATGCCTCGAGCATCTGGGCGGCAGTCGACTCATCCTGCAGCTCGGGAATGGAAACGTAGCCGCCGAGCATAATCGGGCTGATGCGGAACTCGGTGTCCCAGAATTTGCCCAGAACCCAGGACCAGCTGCGCTTGCCGAAGCCGATCGAAAAGACCGGCGTTTGAAAACCAAAGAGACGAGCCACAATCCAATGACCGAACTCATGGATGAGGATCAAGAACATAATACCACCGGCGATGGCAAGAATGGCCGCGGGATTGGCTGCCAGCGCCATGGCCAGTTCATTCACTGTCTGCATAGATTGACTCCTTCGAGCCTTATTGTTCTCGGGCAGAAAAGTTTGCTTTTAAATGGGGACCTGAAATGACAAAAAGAGGAAAGTCCCCGCTCGGGGAATGAGCGGGGACCTCCAAGAAACTTGCAGCTCGCCTTACTTGCCGGAGCCGCCTGCCTTTTTGTCAGCCGTTTCATCGGGTTTGATCTCGATGAATTGCGCCCAGATGGCGGCGTTCTGTTGGGCGGCGAGAATTTCGGCGCCCTTGGAGAACACACGCCAAATTGGAGCGTTGGTCTTTTCCTCCTGGCTGTCGCCGTCGAGAAGCTGAGCCATCTGAAGCGCCGTTCGGACGTGTTCGTTGAAGCTGATGCTGAGAACAGCAAAGCAGCTCTTGTTCGCAAAGCGGACCCGACCTGCCTTGACCGCGTCATCATAGCGCTTGTAACCGACGAGAATCTCACTCTCGGTATCGAACCGGGCTCTGAAAGCCTCGACTCTGTGGAGGAAACACCACTCGACGCGCCCGGCGTCGATAGGAACGTACAGAGCGTAGTCTTGCTTTTGCATGGTGTATTACCTTTCCTCCCGCGCGAGTGCATGCGAAGGTGTCTGCGCGGACTTTTTGTTGGCGCCTTCGCGTGTTGATCAGTAAGTGTCCTTGTCTGCGCAATTGCCGCGTGCCGGCCGGCACGGCGAGTGATTCTTGGCGAACCAACTCGCCGTACCGGCGGCATCAGGCAAAGTGCGGCGCTATGTTTTTCGAACCAATCGCTCGAGTCCGACAAGGACGGTGGAGGTCAGGCAATGGTCGCCTGAGGTCCATCAAGACTCGATTGCTTTTGCGATTGGTTGAGCAGGAAAGACGACCGGGCTGATTTCTCGGCTCGGTCGTCTCCGCTTTGCACCGAGGAGCAAGCCTCACGAGCCGGCCTTAGCTGGCCGTGGAAGGCTTGTCTCCATCAGTGTCCGGATTCGCATCACCGGCGGTGCCACTTTTGCGGGCGGCGCCACTCGTGGGAGCGGCGGCTTCCGCATCCGCCTCGCAGGGGAGGCAAGGAACGATGGCGCAGTCGGATTCATCGCGCATCCGCTTGAACTCGGGACCGAGGATCGTCTCTTCCTTGATGAGGAGTTCGGCGATCTTCTTGAAGCATTCAGCGTCTTTGAGCAGCAGCTCCTTGGTCTCGTTGTAGCACTCGTTGACGAACTTCACCCAGGCGGCGTCGATGCGGTCCTGCAGAGCCGGGCCGACCTGATGGTCGACGGCCATGCTGCGACCGAGGAAGGGATTTGGACCACCCTCGCCCACCGAAATCGGACCAATCTCGGACATGCCGAACTCGGTCACCATGCGGTAAGCCCATGCCTTCGCCTGCTTGAAGTCGTTGGAAGCGCCGGTGTCGATCGTGTTCAGGAACAGCTCCTGAGCCGCTCGACCGCCCATCGCCATCATGATGCGTGCCTTCAGGTTCTTGTCCGTGTAATTGAAACGGTCACCCTTCGGCAGCGCCTGCGTGTAACCGAGAGCTCGGGCACGCGGGATGATGGTGATCTTGGTCACCGGATCGCCGCCCAGTCCGCGCTCGTACATCACCTGGGAGACCCAGGCGTGTCCAAGCTCGTGATAGGCGGTGTTCTTCATGTCCTCGGGCGACATGCGCTTGGCGGCATCTTCCTTGGCAGGACCCATCTGGACGCGGTCAATGCCTTCGTCCATGTCCTCCATGCTGATGACGCGCGGCACCTGTGCGGCGATCTCCTTTTCGGAGAGACCCTGAGCCCGCAGCTCCGCACGCTTCTTGGCGATGCGGCGCGCGGCCACGAAGGCGGCATGATTGGTGAGGCCCTCGAGTTCGGCACCGGAGAATCCGGGCGTGTTCGAGGCGATCACTTCCAGATCGACATCCTGAGCCACCTTCTTCTTGCGAGTGTGGATCTTGAGGATGTCGATACGTCCCTTGCGGTCGGCGTTGTCCACCAGAACCTGCAGGTCGCCGAAGCGGCCGGGACGGATGAGAGCCGGGTCAAGAACATCGGGCCGGTTAGTGGCGGCCATCAGGAGGATGCCGTCATTGACCGTGAAGCCGTCCATTTCGACCAGGAGTTGGTTCAAGGTTTGCTCGCGCTCATCGTTGCCGCCACCAAGGCCGGTGCCT
>JAJPJO010000503.1 GCA_021324135.1 Pseudomonadota bacterium | reverse complement strand
GTTTGATGCTGCTCCGAAGTTGTTTTCCAATCCGCCGTTTACCAGAGTGTTGGAATCGATTCGTGAATTGGATGAGAGAGCGGATAGATCGTTGGATGAAAGGTTGGACATACCGGAGGAAGGCATGCCTGACAGGTTGGCGGTCGAAAGGCTGCCTGCGCTCGAGGAAGAAAGACCGGACGGCAATTGGGTCCCTAATGTCGATGGTGCCGGCGATTTGGCTGCCAGGTTAATGGTATTGAATCCGCCACTGCCGATCCTGTCGGAGAAGAGTCTGGTATTACCGGCGATGCGGTTTGCATTGACTGCCTCGGATAATCCCGGACCGGCAAGCGCACCGCTTGTGGTATCACCTTGCATGCCCGGGCCCATCTCGAAGACTGGTTTAGTGGGATCGGTTACACCCGATACATTCATGCTTCCCAAGCCGTCAAAGCCGTTTCTGCCAAAGCTGACGGGCGAGCCGTACGAGCCATAAGCCGATTGAGAGAGGGAGAGATTCAGCTTCTGAGTCAGGATGTCGGTGGAAAACATCGGTTGGCCGAATGTATGAAGATTGGCTAGGAAAGGCGCGTTGGCAGGCAGAAGCGATAAGCTTATCGGCATGTGAGCGCTGCTTTGGGTCGCGAGGGTAAAGGCGGTATAGGCATGCTCAGCCAGGAATGACGGGTTGAGAAGATCGAAAATTCCGGCCGGCGAGAAGAAGAAGTTCGCCATGAATTCAAAAAACGAATTAATCAGGCCCATTGCGCCAGGCATTCGCATGATCAATTGAATCACTGGTGAGATTGGCTCGTTTGCCATGGCTGCCGCTAGCGCGCCTGTGTCGGCGCCAGGCATGAGACCCGCCTCCAGTCCGGCCATTTTGCCGACTGATGAAACCAGAGAGGATGCCTCAACTCCGGCTGCCGGCAGTTTGGCTGCTGCCATAGCACCGACTTTGGCTTGAGACAGAGCGCTCGCCTCCCCGGTTGAAAGCAGACTGGGAGCCTGAGCTCGACCGGCATTCATCGCTTCGGCGTGAATCGATGCCGAAAGGCTGTCGCCCGAGATCTCCGTTGTGGGAGTCCCGGGACCAAAATCAGCGCGCTGGCTTCCAAAATTGAATGGTCTCAAATCCATCGAGCAGCGTTTCCTTGCATCCTGAAAGCTAAGTGTAATTTAGCCTTCAGGCTCATATAAGTCGATGGGGAAATTCCCATCCGGTCGGTGATTTGCCCGTGGAATGCGCCTCTTGCAATTGAAACCGTTCGCCACAATTGAAGGGCAATCTAATGATGGGCTGCCCGGCTGGCCAACTGTGATCTTTTATCGCCAGCCAGGTGACCTTTTGTTTAGCCTTGAGGCGACTGCCGTTCAAAACGAGATAAAATGGCTAGCTGCACCGAAGAGGCTGATGACATGAGATTGAACCCAGCACCATTGCTTGCCGTATCGCTTCTGTCCCAGGCTGCGCTGAGCGGCTGGTTATTGCCCTCGGCCGCTCAGGAGAGCGATGAGGGTGCCAAGCCGGCGCCGGCCTCAGCATCCGCCACCAGTGCCACCCCGGCGAAAACGTCCACGACAGGCACCCCCGGCCCGGGCGTTCCAAGCTTCAACTTGAACTCCAGGGCGATTGCCGAGAAAGCCCAAGCCTATAAAGTTTCGCCGGACGAGACGACCTGGCAGGCATTTCTGCAGACCGTGAAAAACTATCTCAGCGATACGCGTGTGCTGAAAGCCCCTGCCCAACAGATTCTTCAGCAGAATCCCGCTCTGCGTGATTTGCAAACCAAAATCGTCGATGCAGGCGGTGCCCGCATTTTCATATTCACAGGCTCGAGGAACAGTCACAGCCTGATCGTCCAGAGTGCCGGCGCTGCCGCCTCCGCCCCGGCCGGAGAAACAATCGCTGCGGCGCCACCCTCTCCAGGAGCGCGTGTGAGCATCGTCGACTATCCCGAGTCAGTCAACCTCTCGGCTGCGCACATGGTGCGATCCCTTGTCACGACAATCAAGCGCGTTAAGGTCGGTCGACGCAAGTTCGTCAATCAGAAATTCGTTCATGCTGAAGGTCCCGCCTACTTAGTCGTTTCAGGCATCGACCGCGGCTCGGGACTGCTTTACCTGGGCGCCTACAAACAATACCAGGGCGCCTGGATCGCGACCGCCGAGCCGTTTTCCCAGTTGCCGCAGCACTTTCTCGAGAATCTCTCCGGACTGGCGTCATTCTCGGGCAACGACATAGTGCTGGCCGTCTCCTCTCAGAGCAGCGGCTCCAATCTGCCGAAGCCCAAGTCATCCACATATCAAATCGTCCTCCATCTGAGCGCCGGACATTATCAGCTGGCCGGCAGCCCCAGTAAGGACATGCCGGTTTCGATCATTGCCTATTTCCTGCAATGTTTTCGCATGAATCGGCTCGATCTCGCCAAGGCATGGCTCGCCGATCCAGGGCTGATCAGCATTCCCAAGTATGCAGGCTTGAGCAAGATGACCTCGGAATCAAGCTGGAAGCTCGTCACCATGACGCAACCGGCCGGCGGCGGCTACAGATTCAGGCTGGTCACGAACAACAGTCATGACCTCATATTCGATCTGGGCGCGGCCAAGCATCAACTCTTGATCAAAGGCATCTTCATCGCGCCGCCCGACCCGCTTGCCAAATCGCTCACTGGCGTTCCGGTAAGTAGCAGCGCTGCTGCACCTGTCGTTAATGGGGCAACCGGCAATCACAACGGCGGAGCCACCCAGGCACCGGCTGGAAACCAGCCGAACCCCGGTGCAGTCCAGCATCCCGCCGCCCACTGAAGCAGTAAGCCATTCTCAAACTCTCTGCCGCGTTTTGTGATAGAAAACGAGCAGAGAACTGGGCATATCTTTAAAGTATCTTCAGGAGCAGATCGAAGGGTGCAGGAGTTGCGTCATACAAAATCGAATCTGGAAGGACGTAAACTGGAAACGGACCGCGATATCAATCTCGATGAGAAAGGTTATTACGGTGCGGCGCAGACCTTTCTGACTTACTCGTATCGTGAGAATCTGTTTGCCCAGCTCGACAGGCTTGTTGAGGCGGGGAAAACGGTTGATGGTCTGATCATCGATTTGATGCAGACCGGGTTTTCATTGCCTCTTGATGCCCTGGCAAAGTTCGCGCAATATGCCAAGCGGCTTCTCAAGCCTACCGGCGTTCTCCTTTTCGTGAAAGCCGACGGTGCGATCACCCTCTCGAAAGACGACGCATCAGGCGGATTGACGCTCAACGTTTACGACAGCCCCTTTGGAATATTCGCTCGCCATCCGCTCCTGGCTGATTATGTTTGTGCAACCGTGGCCGGTATCGATCGCAGGCGGCTGCGAGGCGGCGGCAGCACACTTGCCACCCACATACTCTACAACTCGATTCCGGTTTTGCGCGAGGAAGGCAAAGCAGCCAAGGCTGACTTCTCTTTGCCCGCGCCGCAGAACTGGGTCTTGCAACTGGTGGACGACTACGCCTCGGTAGAGTCAGTTGTGCGCACGCTGGAGGCACGAAATCAACTTCCTGCCGACGAGACTCTGCGCATCATGCAGGAAATGGAGTCGCAGCGCTTCATTTATCCGATCTTCGCGCGCGTTCAATTCCTCAGTAATTGCTATCACAATCGCAAGCGTTTTCGCCTCGGGCACTACATGGTTGCCGCCGGCATTCTTCAAGAGTCGGAGCTGCGAGAGCTGCTCGAGCAGCAGCAAGAGGAGGGTTGGGGCAAACAGCAGAAAACCTACCTTGGTCTTCTAGCCGTTCGCAAGGGATATATAAACACTCGTGAGCTGGAGGTTCTGCTCGACGATCAATATCTCTACGGCGGCTACAATGTCGATCGCATCAAGGATCCGACTACGCAAGAACGCAGTTTCAGCGCAGATTCCATGCGCGATTCCATGATCGGCAGTCTCGGCGCTATCGACACGGCGGAGCTGTTGCAATCTCTTTCGCGCGGGAAAAAGACAGGGCTGCTTACCGTCGAGAATCGAGACAAATCGTTTACCGTAGCCTTTCTTCAAGGCCGTCCCACTCATGCAAAATTGAATCGCCTGGTGGGCATCGATGCAATGACTGAATTCCTTGTCGATTGGTCCGAGGGCATCTTCGTCTTCAAAGACAAAGCGACGCTGCCCGATCTGGAGGATGAGGAGTGCGCTCTGGTGCCGGCTCTGGACAGAATACTGCTTGATTCTGCGCTTTATCAGGATCAGGTCAATCAGATTCTGTCGAACTTGCCGTCCGGCAAAAACACTATTCTCGAGCGCGTCTGGAACTTTGAAACGCTGTGGAACAAAGCCCAGGAACGCAAGCTCATCTATCTCGACGAATCGCCCGTTACCGATCAAGACAAGGCAAGGATTCTCGAGCTTATCTCGCATATAGACGGGCTCTCCACGCTCGATGAAGTTATACGCTCGTTTGACGTCTGGCCGTGTCACATGATACTAAAGGCGGTGCAGGTTCTGATCGACAACAAGTTGGTAAGTGTGCAGCAAGCGAGCTTGTTCCGTCCGTTGACCGTATTCCAGAAGATCACCACCGAGATCCAGCAAGTCATCGGTCGTGAAGACAACAAAGCCATTCTGGAGGCCAGCTTGCATTATGTTCACGGCGACTCGCCCGCTTCGCACAGATTCAATATCGATCATGAAGGTCGAGTCTCGGTCAATCTCAGCCAGGTAAAGCGATCGGGTGCGCCGGTCTCGGCTGTGTTATTGGAGTTGCGCCGCTGGATGGAGGCTTATCTTGCCTATTGCCGCCGGCAGAGCAACCCCGCCGTGATTGATGAAATTGTGACGAGAATTATTGATACCCATAAGGCGTAATCCGTTCGGCTACAATATATGGTTCCGGTCGGGTCGCAAGGGCATGGTCCGGCGACTCAATCGATTGCGCAGTTGCACACATTCAGTGATTGGAACCAGGTAATGAACTTCGATCTTTTGAAAGGAACAGTCTCACAAGCCAAAGCAGACGTGGCGGTCATCGGGTTTTTCAAGGGCGAAGACCCTGCTAAGGTGCTCAAGTCGCTTGATGCCAAACTTGATGGCAAGTTTCTCGAAATGCTCAAACAGCACGTGAGCGCCGAGGGATTCAAAGGGAAGATCGGTGAGTTCGTATCGCTGCCGACCTTCGGCAACATGAGCGCCGCCAGAATGATCCTGGCAGGCCTGGGCGCCAGGGATGAATTCACGCCAGATGCGACCAGAAAAATCTGCGCCAATCTATCGAGGCGCGTCAAGCCGAACGGAAAGAACGTCAAAGTCGTCCTGTTCGTCCGCAAACCCGACAAGGCACTGAAGGCTGCAGGCAAAACCCGCTCCGCTGCTCAGTCGGCCAGGTCAGCCAAGCAGACCGCCAAAGGATCAGGCAAGCAAGCTCCCGGCATCGAGGCTGCGGGCAAAGTCGGAACCGATGTCGAGCACGTGAAAGCCGGCGTCGAGGGCTGGATCCTCGGTAAGTTCGACTTCGACAAATACAAAGCCAGTAAAAACGGCAATGCCGCCAGTAATTCCGAGAACGGCGAAAATGCTGGTACCGCCCGCGGTGCGGCGAAAGCCGGCAAAGGCAAGCTCAATGTTTCACTGGCCTTCGCTGGATTGACAATCGATCAGAAGACCTTCGCGCAAGTTTGCCGTCAATCCCTCAGCATTGCTGAAGCTACCAACTTCGCGCGCGCCTTGATCGCGGAGCCTCCGTCATTCATGACACCGACACGCCTGTCCATTGAAGCGAAGAATATTGCCAAAGCGAGCGGCATGGTCTGCACCGTATACAGTACCGAGCAGATCAAAAAGATGGGTATGGGCAGTTTCCTGGGCGTCGCTCAAGGAGCTGATGAGCCGCCTAAGTTCATCGTCATAAAATACACGGCTCGCAAATCGAAGAAAACCGTTGCCATTGTCGGGAAGGGCATCACCTTCGACTCGGGCGGATTGTCGATCAAACCGGCACAGAGCATGGAGCGCATGAAATACGACATGTCCGGCGCCGCAGCAGTTCTTGCCACCATGAGAGTAGTGGGTGAATTGAAGCCGAACGTTTCGGTACTGGCGCTGGTGGCGGCCACCGAGAATATGCCGAGCGGAAAGGCGCTTCACCCGGGCGATGTCCTCAAGGCTATGAACGGCAAGACCATTGAGGTAAACAATACCGACGCCGAGGGGCGGTTGGTGCTTGCCGATGCGCTGACCTATGCCGTGCAGCACAAGGCCGACGAGCTCATCGATATCGCCACACTGACAGGAGCCGTGGTACAGGCGCTCGGGCGGGCCGCCGCCGGCATAATGGGCACCGATCCCGGACTGATATATCGCATAACGGAGGCCGGGCTGGCCAGCGGCGAAAAGTTTTGGCAGCTGCCTTTATTCGATGAATACAAGTCCGCCCTCGCCAGCGATATAGCCGATCTGATCAATGCCGGTTCTCGTGGTGAGGCAGGCAGTTCGTGCGCCGGCATGTTCCTCAAAGAGTTCGCCGGCGGGAAGCCCTGGGTGCACCTCGATATCGCAGGCGTTGCCTGGTCGGAAAAGAACAAGGATGAGATTAACAAGGGTGGTACCGGATTCGGTGTGCGCACGCTTTCCAATTATCTTTTGTCTCAATAGAATCTCGCCGAATCCACCAGCATAAGTGAGGCGATCCGTGGAAGCCAAAATTCGCAAGTTCATGTTTTCATCCCTGATCGCGCTGGCGATCGGTCATAGCCTGCCTTTATGCGCGTTCGCGAAAACGCATGCGAGCAGTTCAAATAGATCTGATGCAAATGTGCATGAGAGCGAGGTTTCCGCTCCGCACCCCAACGCCTCCATTCATGATGCCTGGGAAAAACAGCGCGAGCTGGCCATACACTACAGCCAATCTATAGAGACCGCGCCAAAAGCCGAGGCTATGTTCAAGGACCTGGTCAAACGTCATGAGTGCACGGACTCATTGATGGATCTCGCATCGTGCTATTACAAAACCAATTTCGATGAAACGTACAAGCTCTGCAGTCGCGCCGACCAACTGAACAACGGCAAGGAGTATACGCGTGCTTTGACGAAGCTGGGCATGGCCGGCAGCCGTTATCGCAAAAATGAACTGGAGCCGGCGCTAAAGCTGTATCAAGAAAGCCTGGCAGCGGTGAGCACCCGCGACAAAGCAATCGTGCCGCGCATGTCTCTGGCCGGGCTGGGTGCTACATATTGCAGGCTAAAGCAATATCCTGATTCGGCTAAGGCTTATGAGGAGCTGTACAAACTAAACCGCGATCTATATGGATCTGAGGATGTCGAATGTGGTTGGTCATTATTGCAAGCATCATACGCCCTGGCGAAAACGGAAGATAAGCCGAAATCAGAGGCTTGCTTCCGGCGAGCGATTTATGTTTTCCGCAAGAATAACGTCGATCGGATTGAGAAGGAATTTAAGGATGCCGGAACACCTTTGACCGACGCTCAGCACAATAATCTGCAAAAGGCCCTCTATGGCGAGGCCGGCAGTGCGCCACCGCCTGATCCGATCGATGAATCGAAGAGCAAATACAGCGCCATTGTCAGTGAGACCGGCGACACCATTTTGTCCCCCTGGAAACGCCAGTTCAAACAGGTCGAGGCGCCGGGCTGGGTCTGGTTTGATCCAAGACAACCAATCGACGCGATTTTGTTTTGCATTCACGGACTGGGCTTGCATCATAAAACGTATGAGGCTCTGGCGAAGCGGATGATGCCATATCGCGTCATGACCCTGGCAATGGATGTGCGTGGTTTTGGCACCTACCTGGAGACGAGTGGCATGGAAAAACTGTCCATGCAAGATTGTGTCGATGATCTGCGCGGCATCATTCGCATGCTGCGCAAGGATTACCCGAGCGTGCCTCTCTTTGTTCTGGGCGAATCGATGGGGGGAGCGCTGGCACTGCGCCTGGTGGCGGAGGAGCCGACGTCGGTGGATGGGCTAATCTGCTCGGTACCGTCGGGTAATCGCTATAAAAGCGCCTCGACGAAGTTAAAAGTCGGCGCCAGCTTCTTGCACGATAAAAGAAAACCGATCCCGGTGGGATTAAAAGTCGTGCAACAGGCTACGCAAGATCCGGAATTGCGCCGCCAGTGGATTGATGATCCATCTTCGCGTTTGACTCTGTCGCCTGAGGAGCTTTTGAACTTCCAGCACTTCATGGATGAAAATCCGAAGGTCGCTTCTTTGATAGATAAAACGCCGGTGATTCTTTTCCAGGGTCATAACGACAAGCTGGTCAAGGAGAGCGGCAGCATCGATCTTTTCGATGCTCTGCGGACGCCGCGCAAAACTATGGTGCTCCTCGGCGACACCGAGCATTTGATATTCGAAGCCGGGCAATTCAAGGAAGAAATGCCTCTGCTTTTGAGTGCCTGGATAAAGGCGCAAAAGCTGGCCGCGAATAAGATGGGCTCATTCCTGCTGCCCTGAGCAATTTAAGCAGATCGAGAAAAATGGTCACCAAAACGCCACAAAACCTGGCGACAATATCCGAACCCGCTTATCACTTTGCTCATATAGGCTTGCTTGGCCATGACGCTTTCAAATTCAGGTCCATCATCTTCAAATTCATTTGTTCCATCCGAGGGCTCGTCCTCCCGAGGCGGTGACAGAGGCGGTCTTACTCATCATGACACGGTCAGTCATCAGCATTTACTAGACTCCAGTCTTGGCAAACCAGGAAGCACTTCGAGCTTGCCTGGTCTCACCAGCGGCAGTCCTTCTTCACCGACTGATTTACCAGGACAACAGCGCACCATCACAGATGGTATCAGCCAGGCAGGAATGAGCAATCTTTATGCCTCATGCTTTGGCTGAGGAACCGGTGGGACGGACGCCGGGCGCGGACTTCCGACCAGAACAGATGTGCCGAACGGTGGCACAGGCAGTGACCGAAGAACTGGTAATCCACCTGCGCGTACGACTGATACGCCTCCTCCGCCTGCGGACGCACCACCTCCACCAACAGATGCAAACGCTCAAGCCGAGCGGGCTCGTGCTGAGGCTGCCAGACGTCCTTTCCAAAGCGCCGGCGGTGGTTGAGGTCCGCGAGGATGCGGCCCCGCAGGTAGCGGCGGCGACGGTGCAAACGGCAAAGACAAACCGCAGAAAAATGGTTGGTCGGATATGCTCGAGCAAATCGCGCGCAAAGCGAGAGAAGCGTTAAATGAGGAATCTGTCCAACAAGCCATTCAAAAAATGATGGGAGGCAGACCGAGGAGAATGCCCGCGCGCCCGGGAAGTGGTTGAGGGCGCGGCGGCTGCTGATGCAGGTCTGCATCAAGTGTGTACATCTTCCCTGATGACAATTGACATCATATGTGGTGGCGAAATTATAAAAGACGACATCATACGGATGCGCTGGTGAAAAATGCAAAAGGCGACATCGTATAGACGCGCTGGCGAAACCTGGTAGCGGCGGGCTTTTGCAGGAAAGTCTGAGACTATGCTCCGGGGGTCCTTATGTCGTTATGACGATGGAGTCAAATCTCTTGACATAAACTGAAATTCGTCGGTTGCCGAGACGAGCTTGTCCCAAGCCTTTCAAGTTCCTCTTGTCAGCCGAAGGAAGACCGTGATATGACGATTACGTCATATCAATATAAGGACCAAAGTAACGGTCCCAGGTCGCCAAAGGGCGACGAAAGTAGGTGCCTCTAGTGCCATAAGTTTGCCAGGCCGCGCAAGCGAGAATCGCTAGCCGTAGAGGAGGCAAAAAAGTCCCTTGTCACTTTAATTAGCTTCTGATAATTACCAAAGACAACCCCTAGCGCATAATGAACCATTTGGAATCCGTGGTTGCCAAACGCTCGTGCCGACAGGAATCAAATTTCACGACCATAATCGGGCATTCAGTAGGTGGAGCCTATGAAGACTGATCCTCTTCCAGGCACGCCTCTCGTCTCCGTTTGCTTACCGGTGCGAAATGGTGCCCCCTTTCTTTCGCAGGCACTAGATTCGGTGCTTACCCAAACCTGGCAAGATTTCGAACTGTTGATTTCAGACGACTGCTCGTCCGATGGCAGCGAAGAGATTATCGCTCACTACGCAAAAGCAGATAGACGTATCATCTGCCATCGCAATGCCGAACCTCTTGGACTGTTCGGCAACTACAACAAATGCATGGAGCTTGCGACAGGAGAGTTTATCAAGCCGTTCGCGCAAGATGATTTGTGGTCGTCGCAGCTGCTGGAAAAACAGGTTGCATTCCTGAGGAATCATAATAGCGTCGCGCTCGTCACCGCCGGTAGAGTAATTATCGACGAACAAGGAAGAAGCTTGCCGATCACTCTGCAAGCGCCACAGATCGATACGGTTCTGGGTAAATGGGACGTGTATCCGTCCCAACTTGTCGGGCGCTCTTGCTTGTTGCCCGTACTCAACCTTATTGGCGAGCCATGCGCCGTCATGTTTCGGCGCGCTTATGCGGGCACAGGCTTTTCGTCTGTATTCAAACATGCAGGCGATCTGGAATATTGGCTGCGTATTCTCAACTGCGGCGATTTAGGCATGTTAGACGAGCCGCTCGTTTACTTCCGCAGGCACGCACGCAGTTCGACTGACAAGAGCGTGCGAGAGCTTTCTTTGCAGACCGATGTGATCCATCTCGCTAATGCTGTTGCTAAAATCCTTGCAGAGCTCGGATGCTCGAAAGAGCGATTCATAGAGCATAACCTCGCATATTTCACGCAGGTTCTGCCGAGAGCTAACGACGGCTCTCTAGACGTAACCGGGATTGACGAGGTAAGCGAATCGACGGAGTCCGACGTGACGGCACTGAGAAAGGCGCTGCTCTATGCCCTGGGAATGATCACGTCAGCCTCTGGAAACGGGCACCAGGAAAGGGCTGAAGAACGACAAATATTGATCAACATGAGTCGCATCGGCAGGGCCGAGGTCAGGCTGAGAAGCTTGTTGGACACGTTCTCATGGCGAGCAACTCGCCCGCTGCGCGAAGTAAATAAACTCCTCGGCTCAAAAGTAAGCGACAATGACGATCTCGAGCCCGACTGCGACGACGCTTCAGTGCTCAATCAGCAGTACCGCTATTTGCAGTTTCTCGACAAAACCACTGCACGCGTGCTGCAAAGTCGCTCGTGGAGAATTACGCGATTTCTCAGGCGAACCGAAAATACTTTCGTGCAAGATTACCAAGACGGCGTTGCAGCTGACTGCGAGCCAGAAGCCCTCGACCAGAGCATGTCAAAATCTCTGGTCATTTCTTGGCGAGCAAAGCGGCCATATGACGTGATCGTAGGAATTCACGAAGCTACTCGCACTGGCGCTCCAATGCTGGCTCTGACACTCTGTCGAGAATTTGCCTCTCGCGGTCTCAATTGTCTGGCTGTTTTGAAAAGAGGCGGCCAGCTCATTTCAGAGATCACGAAAGTGTGCGACACGCTGGATCTGACACATTCGCTCGATCCGCACAGAGATTTGACTCGCGAACTAGGGATGCTTCTTCAAAGCAACCGCATTTCAAAAGATACACCGGCTTTTATGAATTCAGCAGAACTTCATGACCTGTGCGTGGTATTCAAACAACACAGCCTGAGCGTCATTTCACTGATACATGAATATCTCAGTGACTACCCGCAGGTTGCCAGAAACAATATCCTGAGGAATGCTGACTTCACTGTCTATCCTTCGCGAGCCACACTGGAAGACGCAGAAAGCCAGGGGCAGGATAGCGCAAAGGCCCGAATCATAGCTCAGGGACTTCTCGAGCCCGGCTTCGGCAATATGAGTAAACGCGCCGGGAAAGCGTTTCTTGAAAATGAGTTCGGCGTCGCCCCCGACAGTTTTGTAGTGCTCTCGTGCGGCAACAGCGATCAACGAAAGGGCGTCGACATCTTCGCTCAGGTGGCCCAGGACATCCTTCTCCGCAGTGACTGCCCACCTGACATACACTTCGTCTGGGTAGGCGCAAATCACCCCATCACTTTCGATGCTATCTGGTGGGCCAAGCACGACGCAAAGAAAACCGGTATTGGACAAAACGTTCATTTCACCAAATCGCAAAAAGATCTCGACATTTTCTTTGCCGGCGCGGACTTGTTCTTGCTCACTTCCAGGCAAGATCCTATGCCCTGTGTCTTGCACCTTGCTCAAGCCGCCAGGTTGCCGATTGTGGCATTCTCCGATAGCGGCGGAGCGGCGGACGTGCTCTCCCTTGGCGGTGGCAGATTGGTCCCTTATGGTGACACGCTCGCCATGAAACACGCCATATTGAGTTACTACAATGACAGAGAAGCTTGCACCACGGATGGTGCGGCCGGGTCAGCGATTGTTTCCGAGCACTACCGAATGGATGTTTATGCAGACAAGCTGCTCGAGCTGGCCAATTTGTCAACCGGCTTGTCGCGCCCAATCAGCTGTTCCACCTTAACCCGTATATGACAGACGAGGGAGTACGCATTCAGTGAAAAACGACTATGACATCTCGGTGATCACTACCTTTCACAAAGAAGGACGGTTGATGTCAGCCACGTTGAAATCGATTTCGGCGGCCATTGCCTTTGCCCGCCGCGATGGATTGCAAATTGAATGGATTTTGATCCTTGATTCAGCAGACCAGATTACCCGAGAGTATCTGGAAGAGCATCGCCCAGAGGGCACACAAACACTCGATGTCGATTTGCGCGATCTGGGTGCGGCAAGAAACGCGGGTATCGCCGTAGCTTCCGGAGCACATATCGCCGTCGCCGACGCTGACGATCTCTGGAGCCTTAATTGGTTGACACGCTCTCACGCGATGGCAATGACTTTTGGCAATCCGGTGGTCTTGCACCCGCACGTGGTCATCAATTTCGAAAAAGCTGAAAGCATTTTTCTCGCGCTCGACAGCAACGACTTTGATCATTCCACTCTCTTGGAGACGAATTTCTGGTCGGCGCACTCATTCGCATTGCGCAGCATCTATATGCAGTTTCCCTACAACACTGGTCTTGATGTTCGTCACGGCTTCGCTTTTGAAGATTGGCACTTCAATTGCCAGACGCTATCCCATGCCATTCCGCACAAGACAGTGCCCGGCACTTTTCATTGCTATCGTCAGAAAGTTTGGAGAGAATCGCTCACCAGACAGATTCAAGAAAACGTGTCGCTTCTGCCGCCCACGAGACTCTTCGCTCTGCCCTATCAGAAGGATTGACTATGAGTGAATCTGCCACTACGACAACAACTCACCTGATATTGAATTCACAGCCCGCGCAATTGGACGTGAAGCAGGCAATAGCACTGATTGAGCAAAGTCAACTATTTGACCGACTCTTCTATTTGCAGAGTTATCCAGGCATAGCTTCCATGCACGAGGATCCGCTGGTTCACTACATAACACGTGGCAGCTCGATGGGATACGAGCCGAATGCTCTCTTTGACAGCAATCACTACCGGCAGTACTATGCAGCCTCGGGTCTTCTAGCGCACATGCCTCTATTGTCGGCTAATCCGCTGCTTCACTTCATCACCACGGGCAGTGCCGAGGGAATAGAAGCAAACGCCGTTTTCGACACGAGCTATTACCTCAATCGCTATCCCGACGTAAAGAACTTGGGTATTACCGCACTTGCGCACTACCTCAAGGAAGGTGCCGTGCAGGGGCGAGACCCTTCGGCTCACTTCAGCACCTCGTTTTATCTCGAGCAGTACCCTGATGTGAAAGCGGCGGGAATGAATCCACTCGCTCACTACATCCGTCATGGAGCCGCCGAAGGTCGCAATCCCTCGCCGACCTTCAATACGTCGTTTTATCTATCGCAAAACGCGGACGTGAGAGCCTCGAGCATCAATCCCCTGGCGCACTATGAAACATACGGTATCTGCGAAGGCCGCGCGCCGCTGCCGCAAACGGCAGAATTAGCCGCGGCGATCGAGAGCATTTCTGAACACTACTTGTTGGCTCGCCAAATCGAACCGGCCCTACCGCCCCTGAGCAGTCTGGCAAGTCTTCAAGCAGGCTGTTTGCCTAAGTCTTCTCGCACCGGAGCCGCCTACTTCAAGATGGCAGCTGCCCTGACAAGGCCCTTTACTCACCTCTTCTTGCTGTCTGGCAGAGGTTGGGATAAGGCGGCCGAACTTGCCCTCAGGTTTTGCGATGCAACCGTAAAGCGATCGGGTCCTGATTCTGTGCTCTTGATTTGCACTGACGGTCGCGATCCCTCAATCAGACAGCGTATTCCAGATGAAGTGAGAATTGTGTATTTCGAAGAGCTTGAAAGAAGGCTCGACGAAAGAGCACGATTGACACTATTGACCAGGTTGGCGCTGCAGGCGGCTCCGCATGTCCTGCACAACTTCGAGTCTAGAATCGGCTGGCTGGCACTGAGAAAGTATCATCGACAATTGAAAACATGTTGCCGCAAGCTGTACGCATACGTGCCGCCAATTGAGTTGGATGAGGAACAAGTTCCTGTTGGAAGAATAGTGGACGACCTAAACCCCTGCATAGATCATTTGGACGGCGTCGTACTCGACGACGATCGTCAATGCTTGGACATCTGCAATAGACTGGGACTCGAGAAACGAAACAGAGAGAAGCTCATCGCAGTCGGAGATAAATTTTTCGAGCAAGGCAATCTCAGCCAATACTGGTGAACGCATGTTTGCTCAAGATGAAAGCATGATAGTGTGTGAACGAATGATAGTAGTGAAAGCATGAAGATTCTAATAACCGGTGGCACAGGTTTCATTGGCTCGCACCTGACAGGTGCTCTCGCCAGGCGCGCCGGTTACCAAATTCGCGTGCTGGGCAGAGCTAAAAAATTCAAACACCCCTTCGGACTTCCTCCAGACTGGGAACGCACAGTGGAAGTCTGCGCCGGCGACATAAATGATTTCGACCTCATTTCCGAGCTGATTGCCGACGCCGATGTCGTCTTTCACAAGGTGGCAAGCGTTGGCGTTGCAGCCTCAGGGCAATCGATTCGCCACTACGTGCAAACCAACATTGGCGGCGCCGCCTGCCTGGCGGAAGCGCTTGTTAAGTGCAAACACCGTGTCAAAAAGGTAATTCTCGATTCTTCTATTGCGGTCTACGGTGAAGGCAATTACAAGTGCGCGCGGTGCGGCGAAGTACGACCGGAATTGCGCTACAAAGCACCTCCACACATAGACGGTAAAGTCAATTGGGACCCGCCATGCCCGCGATGCAATGGAGCGATCGCGCCTATACCGACACCTGAGGTCGCCGAAAGGAAAGGTGAATCGATCTACGCAATAACCAAAAACAGTCAGGAGGATCTGCTTGTAGCCAACTGCAAACGAGCCGGCGTCCCCTTAGTCGTGATGCGCTACAGCAGCGTCTACGGAGCGGGACAATCAGAGGCAAACTACTGCGCAGAATTGATGCGCACGCTCGCTGGCGGAAAAAGCCCGATGTTGAATGAAGACGGGCTGCAGACTCGCGACTACATTTCCGTCTCGGATGTGGTGCGCTCTAATCTCCTCGCCCTCGATTTTGATCTGCACGACGTCTGTCACTTCAACGTGGTATCGGGACAGCATAGCAGCCTTCTCGATTTCGTCACTCAAGTATCGGAGGCTGTGCACGACGTGCTTGCCACCCCACTCGTCACTCCTACGGTTACTGGCAGATTCAATCCCGCTGATGTGCGGCATTGTCACTCAGACGGAGGCAAAATAGCGAAGGTCCTCTCGTTTCGCGCTGAGACCGATTTGCAGGAGGGTATCTCCGCTATGGCAAGACAACTAAAGGAAGACTTGCGCTTGCAGGACAACAAAGCGGCTGAAATAGCCGGCTCCTAGATGCGGCGAATCCACGAAGCTACGTCCATGATTCCTGAAGGCAGGTCGATGCGTGGTTCGTAATCGAGCATTTGCCTGGCTTTGCCGATGGAGGCAAGGCGGACTTGAACGTCTTCTTCCGTGCTTCCATCGGTCTTAATTTCAGAGGATGAACCGAGCAATTCGCAAACCAGTCTGGCTAGTTCCAACATACTTATGTAGGTTCGATCGTTGCCGATATTGAAAGTGTGCCCAGACGCTTTTTCTTGCAACAGACAGGAGACAGCGCCTCTAACAAAGTCGTCGACATGACACCATGACCTCGTTTGCGCACCGGTGCCTGATATGGAAATTGATTGATTGTCCACTGCGCGCCTGACGATTTCGGTCATCGCATTTGCGCCTGTTCTGTAGGGCCCGTAAACATTGAAGGGCCGCACGATGACGAACGGCAGTGCATGTTCCTGTCCGAATCCCTTGACATAAAATTCACCAGCAAGCTTGCTTGCCGCATAGGACCAGCGAGGACTAGTGGTGGAAACGATCGCATCGTCGTCTTCGAAAGAACTATGTGCCTGATGCCCATAGACTTCGCTGCTGCTGAAAAACAAAAACTTCTTCAATTGCCTCTGGGCGCAGGCGAGTTCGAGTACATGCCTCGTTCCTATAACATTCACATCCAACGTGCTTATTGGATTCTCCGCCACTCGACGTATACCTAGAAAACCGGCAGCGTGAATTATGTAGTCAAAACCGTTGCCGGCTAAAAGCAAATCGTCATGGTTGAGTACGCTGCCTTGAAGACGCGCCAATCCGCTCAATGAGGAAATCTGCATGCTCGACGCCGGGCTCGAGTGCCAGGCGCAATTATCAAACAGTGTGACGTTGAAGCCGCTTTCCAGTAGAGCCTTTGCTAGATGCCCTCCGAGAAAGCCGAAACCGCCGGTGATCAAGATATTATCAGGGGATGGCATTGCTTGATGTTAAGCGGAGTGCCGCCCATTTTCAAGCAAATGCGATAATTACCTGAATGTTAAACGCTGGCGTTAAAAGACAAATCGCCGTGGTCGGATTGGGCTATGCCGGTCTGCCGCTCGCGCTTGCCTTCTCGCAGCACAACCGTGTCGTCGGCTACGACACTGACGAATCAAGAATCGAGGAATTGAAGAGAGCCTTCGATCGCAATCGCGCGTTAAGCCGGTCAGCCATCTCGGCAAGTAGCCTCAAGGTTACCGCAGCAATCGATGATGTTTCAGAGTGCGATTTCTACATCATCGTCGTGCCGACGCCGGTCACCGCCACTAAGAAGCCTGACCTCGACCATCTCATTGATGCTACCACTGCCGTTGGGCGCCGATTGAAGAAAGGCGACATTGTCGTTTACGAATCGACCGTCTATCCCGGTGCCACAGAAGATTTGTGTATACCGATTCTCGAGCGTGAATCAAATTTGAAGAGCCCGACCGACTTTGCCGTCGGATATTCTCCTGAACGCGTCAGCTGCGGCGACACCGATTTGAGCTTGCACAACACGGTCAAGGTAATCTCGGCACAGACTGCCGAGGCCCTCGAGATCATACATACCGTGTACTCCACAACCATCGAGGCAGGCTTGTGGCGAGCGCCCAACATCCGAGTTGCCGAGGCAGCCAAGTTGCTCGAGAATACTCAGCGCGATGTGAACATTGCGCTGATGAATGAGTGCGCCACCATATTTGATGCCCTCGGAATATGCACGAAAGATGTTTTGCAAGCAGCAGAAACAAAGCATAACTTCGCCCGATTCAAACCGGGATTGGTCGGCGGCCACTGCATCAGCGTGGATCCATACTACCTCTTGCAAAAGGCGCAAGAAGCAGGATGCGAAGCCACTCTGATTCCCATGAGCCGAACGATAAATGACGCCATGCCATCCTTTGTCGTCGGTCGTACAATCGCATTGATGCGCGAGCACAACCCAGATATTGTCAATGCAAAAATAGGGGTTCTTGGATTGACCTTCAAAGAAAACATCTCCGATCTGAGAGAAAGCAGAAGCAGCGACATTGTGTTTGAACTGAAGCGTCACGGCTTGCAGCCTCTGGTGCACGATCCGCTAGCGCAGCCAGATGAAGCAAGCAATCTTTATGGAATCGGACTGCAGGAATGGAAGAGTCTAAGGGAACTGAGCGCCGTTATTGTTACCGTCGCTCATGACGCATTTCGCCAACTCGAAGCGGCGCACTTTCGTGAAATTCTTGTACCGGGCGGGCTGGTCGTTGACGTTAAGGCGTTGTTCGATGCCACGATGTTTGCCGGTACCGGCTTGCGGTTTTGGCAGTTGTAGACCCGGTGCACGCTTTTCCAGCCAGAATCCGATGCGATCTTGGTTCGTCGACTTGTCAGCATAACTGGGCAACAGAGCTCCATCAAGGCTTTGAATCTGCCTCCCGGCTGCTCATGCAGGATTGCATCAAGTGTGCAAGCGAAACTGGCATTATAAGCGGCAATTCGCAATGCAGTTGACGCCACCGGATCGAATACCTATAATGACCTTTCCGAAATTGGAGGAGCTTACCCACAACTTATCGGTGTTCAGTAAATAAAAGGGATCGCTAAGCGATCTGGTGGGGGAAGTGTGGTGCGAATCCACCGCTGTCCCGCAACTGTGAAGCAAGAAATTGCCAGTCAGACTACCCACCTGAGCACAACAATCGAAACCACCTCTTCGAGGCAAGGAGGAATTCTATGAGCTTTGGCATTTTGCCATTCATACGATCGAGTTCCTGGTCCGGATCAGGAACTTTTTGTTTATGGGGATCCGTATGAATAGCAATCAAATAGATCAGTTCGAAACATCTCTCATCGAGATGGTATTTCCAAATCAAACCAATCATTACGGCACACTCTTTGGTGGCCATGCTCTTGAGTTAATGGACAAAGCAGCATTCATCACCGCTTCGCGCTTTGCTCGCAAACCAATGGTGACTGCATGCTCAGAGCGTGTTGATTTCAAGGCTCCGGTGAAAAACGGACATCTAGTAGAGCTAATCGGCAGGATTTTGAAAATAGGCAACTCCTCCGTGACGGTCTCGGTAGATATGTACGCTGAGAACTTGCTGAGCGGCGAGCGTTTGTTGTGCGCGCAGGGCCGTTTTGTTTTGGTGGCGGTGGACAAGTGCAACAAGCCTGTGCATCTCGAGCAGAATGTCTGTCAGTGAGGAGAAAAAAATGGTTTATGCAGCTAATCTTGGATATCCGCGCATTGGTCCAAAGCGACAGTTGAAGGCAGCTCTGGAAGATTTTTGGAGCGGAAAAATAACCGACGAACAACTCCTCGAAGTGGCACGATGCTTGAGACTGGAAGGTTGGAAAATTCAGCACGATTCAGGCATCGACTTCATACCATCTAATGATTTTTCTCTTTACGATCATTTCCTCGACACATGCGCTATGGTGGGCGCGGTGCCGGAGCGTTTCGCCTGGAAAGGAAATGAAATTGATGTCCGCACCTACTTTCTCATGGCTCGGGGCGTTTTGAACTTTGGCAATGCCAACGGACGAATTTTAGAAGCTCAGCCGATGGAAATGACTAAATGGTTTAACACGAATTATCATTTCATTGTTCCGGAACTTCATGATTCCCAGCGGTTTACGCTTGCCTCTACAAAATGCATTGATGAGTTTGTCGAGGCTAAGCAGCATGGAATTATGACCCGCCCGGTGATACCAGGTCCGGTGTCGTTCCTCCTCTCAGGCAAGGGCTACTCGAAGAGCAAACGTTCTGTTCTTCTGGAGCGACTGCTTGAGGTATACATTGAGGTGTTGAGCCGATTGAGGGGTGCCGGTTGCGAATGGGTTCAGCTGGATGAGCCATTCCTGTCCACTGATCTGCCCGCGGATGTGGCAAAGGATTTTCGATTCGCTTATGACAAACTGCAGAATTGTGGAGTTGCAGTCATGCTCACTTCTTATTTCTCTGAGATTGGAGACAATCTGGATCTGGCGCTGTCTCTTCCAGTACATGGTATCCACCTGGATTTGATAAACGGAAAGGAAGACTTGAAAGCCGCTCTTGAGCAGCTGCCGCAACAAATGTTTCTATCAGCTGGCATAATCGACGGGCGCAATGTCTGGAGAGCCGATCTGACGAGGTTGATTTCCGATCTCGAGCAAGTGGCGGAACAAATCGGACCGGAAAGACTGATCATTTCCCCGTCTTGTTCGCTGCTGCATGTTCCCATCGATGTTAATTTAGAAAGTTCCATCGATGCGAACGTGAAGAAACTGCTTGCATTTGCTAATCAGAAACTGGAAGAGATCGCTGTTCTTGCCGATGCGCTCTGCCTGGGATTGAACGACGTTGAATCTCTACTCGAGAAAAATAGAGAAATTCTCGCATCCCGTCAAACTAGCAGAAGTGGTAACGGGGAAGTTGTCTTGCAGCGCATTCGTTCGATTTCTGAAAATATGTACCGGCGGATGAATAATTATTCAGTGCGTTTTGAGTCTCAACAAAAGGCTTTGAATCTGCCTCCCCTGCCTACCACGACCATCGGATCCTTTCCGCAGACCAGAGAAATTCGTCAGGCAAGAAAGAATCTAAAAGCAAAAAAGCTCAGTCAGGCAGACTACGAACATGCGATGCGAAAAGAAATCGAGAACAACTTACGCTTGCAGGAGAAAATTGGTTTAGATGTATTGGTGCACGGTGAGCCTGAGAGAACAGACATGGTCGAATATTTCGCGACCATGCTGGATGGCTTCACGAGCACACAGCACGGATGGGTTCAAAGTTATGGTTCGCGGTGCGTCAAGCCTCCGATTATCTCCGGCACTGTTTCAAGACCGGCGGCAATGACCGTTGAGTGCGCTTCCTATGCGCAAAGTCTGACTGGCAAACCTGTAAAAGGCATGCTAACAGGTCCGGTGACACTCCTGCAGTGGTCCTTTGCCCGCGACGATCAGCCCAGGGAGAGGACTTGCACTGAACTGGCGCTGGCGATACGCGATGAGGTGAAGGATCTGGAATCAGCCGGCATTAAGATAATTCAGATCGATGAGCCGGCAATTCGTGAAGGGCTGCCTCTTAAGAAAAGGGAATGGGCGGACTATTTGAGATGGGCTGTTGATTGCTTTAAATTAGCCACTAGCGGTGTTTCTGATCAAACGCAAATTCATACTCACATGTGCTATTCAGAGTTTGGAGATATAGTTCATGATATCGCCCGTATGGACGCGGATGTGGTCTCGATCGAGGCAGCGCGCTCGCAAATGGATTTGCTGGAGTGCCTCAAAGTCAGCCACTACCAAAATTCTATAGGTCCAGGTGTTTACGACATACACTCTCCCCGCGTGCCGCCAGTTGAAGAGATAGAAGCTCTGGTAAAAAAGGCACTGCAGGTAGTTCCGGCTGAGCGACTGTGGATAAACCCGGACTGTGGATTGAAGACGCGCCAGTGGACCGAGGTAATACCATCCCTCAACGCTATGGTGCAATCAGCAATCCGGCTCCGGAAGACCGTTATGCTTGGTACTGTAAATCACGATGTTCTCTTGAGCTAAAGGTCAGGGGTTCGGTTTTTAATTTGTCCTGCCGTCAGTTCATTTTAATAACATTGCAACACTTCGCCGATAGCATGACACTAAGCGGCGGCGAAGCAGTTTCTCTTAAAAGCGAGGCAGAACATGGATTGCCATCACGTCAATTTCGACAGGGCAGCAGCAGAGGTCCGAAGATATTCTGATCTAAATATGGTTGGGATCTACCTTGCTGATAAAGGAAGCTCCGATCAAAAAGGGCAAGCAGGTGGTTCCGACCAAAAAGCTCAGGCGGGCGGCTCGGATCAGAAGGCTCAAGCAGCTCTGAAGAAAACATCTGCTGAAGCGGCTGAGGACGATTACTACAAACATCATAAAGAGCCGCCCATCGGTGATGCCACCATGGACAAGCATAAGACAATCCATCTTCGCCTCAGGCGCTCAGGCACTGCCAACGTTGATGGCACTATCGAGTACAAAAAGGAAAGCGAGTACTACAAGGATGTCTTGGAACATCTCGGCGGATTGAAGCCAGGTCAAGTGAAGCTCGTCCCTCCTTTCCCGGATGATTTCGGCAAGAAAAAAACGGAGAAGAAGGAAGAAACAACTCCTGAAAAGAAACAGTGAGTTGGTTTAGTGATGGCAGGACTGTGGGAGTGTAATTCTTAAAAATGGCAGGTCATCAATTCGAATCAGCAGACAGCTCATCGGGACAGCCGGCTCCGCTCGGGTTGCGAGCCGCCGACGTTTATTCCAAGCACAATGGTCCTTACTTTGTAGCACAGGCCGCGGGCGCCGGACAAAACGAAGTGCAGAAGGGCAATCTCCCAAACGTTTCCATTGATGGTGATCCAAAGTTGGCGGGCAAAGCGCAAATTCCTGCATCAGGATGTTTCGGGGCGGACATCCTTCCTACAGCCGACCTCGAGATGATCCAGGCATTGAAAAAGGCGCAGGGAGCAGGAGCCGAAATCAAATACGAGATGTACAAAGCGCTGAGCGACGGCAACTCGCGCTTGACCTCGGCCGATCGCGAAAACTCGATTCTATACAAGCTTGAGAAAGGCCTGGTCGATCCGAACGCTTTCAAAAATGCTGTTGAACTGCTTTCTTATCATGGTGACAAAAAGAACCTTGATGCGAAGAACACGGATATAAAGCCGACACCCTCACCTGGCGGAACAAACCATCAGTGGGAACGGCTCAAAGTCAATCCCGATGGCACAGGCGATGTCGAAGTCAAAAATGGCGACTGTATCTGGAACATCGCCAAAGAAGTTTTAAAACACAATCATCCTGAGGGTTATAAACCATCCAACCGTGCGATTCTCGAAGCGGTGGGAAAGATTCAAAAGGCAAATCCAAAAATCAAGGATGGCGTCTGGATTTTCGAACATGATCACGTCAAGATCCCAAAGGAGTTGATCAAGACCCAGGAAAAAAATGAGACCAGGCCCGAACCTGATAAGAAGAATCGGATTCCAATTGAAAATCGCGGCGCCTCCAAAGAGTTTCAAGAGAAGGTTCAAAAGGATCTCGACAATCTTCCAGAAGGGGTGCGCAAACTTCTGATCGCGAACGGAACCAAGATTGTCATCGGTGGAACCGTATCGGATGCAAAACCCGAACTCAAAAATGTTCGCCCGCGCGGTTGGCCGCCTGGTTCGACATGGGACAATGCCGACGGACTTTATTCTCCCGGCGATAAGACCGTCGTCATCGCGGAGTATCGCATGGATGGTGATAAGAAGGTTCCCAGCGGCCGGACTGCTGGCGTGGAACGGCACGAGATAGGGCATGCCGTAGACCATGCCATGGGAGACCTCTCGCATTCTGAAGAATTCGACAAAGCTTATCAGCAAGATATCGCCAAATTGTCTGCTGCTGATCGTCAGCGGCTGACCTACTTGCTCCAGAACGATAATGCCGGCAAAGAAGAGACATTCGCCGAGATCTTCGCGGGCATCAACGGACAAACTTGCAACGCCGGAGACACTGCCTATATACTCTCCAAGTTTCCCAATGTCGCTGAGCTGTTACGCAGAAAGCAGGCTGCGCTATAAAGCCATCAGCGCTTCAAGCAATCAGGTTTGGAAATTGATGAGCACGGACTGTTCAGATCAAAAAGAAAACGAGCCAGCCATTGGTGATGCCACCATGGATGATGACTACACAATTCACATCAGAATGCGCCGCGCCGGCTCCGCGCATGTCGATGGCAGAATCAGCTACAAAAAGGGATCACAATACTACGATCAAGTCCTGGAGCACATCGGTGGACTGAAGCCCGGCGAGATAAAATTGGTGCCGCCGTTCCCCGAGAATTTTGAAAGCGGCAATAAATGAAGGGATGAGGTGCTCTTGTCCGGTGACTAAAAATTGAAAATCAGTGGTTTTCCCGACGCGTTTATCCAATGGCTCCTGGCGCAGTCCTTTTCCTGGATCAAGGGGCAGTGTTGGTCGAACCAGATAAGATGAAGGGAATGCGAGCCCGCCAGATATGGAAGGCATGAGGGAGTTAGATTTGTCCTCCGCAGGGCCAGTGAGTACAGCCTGGGCATTTTAGCGAGCTGCAGCATAGCCTCATCGCCCAACTTTGACTGTCCCTCGAGATCCAGAGACTCGATTTTACTGAGCATGGCAATGTAGGCTACGTCTTGAGCCTCGAGATAATCATATTTGAGCTTATCTGCCTCGGTCATGACCCGTGGGCAATAGATATTTTCCGGCCTGGTGACGCGTATGATACCAAGGTGTCTGAGATTGGGCAGATTAGCGAGTAATCTGTAGGCCGAGCCGGGAAAATTGAGTTGCCCCAGCGTCAGATCATTCAACTGCCGGCATCTTGATATGTGCTCCAGACCTTTGGCTGTCACGCCTTTAGAGGCTGTCATCTCTAATACTTGAAGGTCCTTGTACATTAGCAATGCGCTCAATGCCTCATCATTGACATCGCTGCTCGTCAGACAAAGACTTGCTGCCGGACGGTCTTTGAAGAACAACAACCGTTTGCCGGTCACCCCCGATAAGCCTGAGAGTGAAATTTTCTTGCCCCGCTTTGCTTTAGCCAGTTGCAATGCCGAATCATCAGTGAGTGTAGATTCGCTAATCGACACAGAACCGTCGCGCGATTCGATCAATTGCGGTTCAGAAAATGGATGTGTACCGGCAAGCTCGCTCAGTTTAACAGGCTGTTGCGCCTTTTCCGGCGGGGCGTAAGAGAAAAAATTCGATGCAAACAGACAAGCAATTGCAATCAATGCGGCGGCACCGAACGCGATAGTGACGCGCATACCGATCCTGGCTGCTAAGGCGGCTCTGCTGTTTCTGCTGATCGGGGCAGTCTCCGCCTCACGATCCTGAGCGGTTTTCTCAGTTCTAATTTCCTGCATGCACAAAAGCAGTTTTTCTTTCACCCGGGCCATGCTCCTCGGTCTTTGGGCGGGGTCCTTGGAAAGCATGCTCAAGACGAGCGATTCAAGTGATTGAGGAATGACTTCCTCATGCCGCCCCTGCAGCGATGCGGGTGGCTCGCTGCGATGTTTTGCGATAATCTCGAGTGCAGAGGCGCCTTCAAAAGGCGGCGCGCCAGCGAGCAATTCGTAGATAAGGCAGCCCAGCGAATAAATGTCGGACGTGCGATCGAGTTTCTCACCACGACTTTGCTCCGGGCTCATGTAGAGAGGGCTGCCGATTGCCGCATCAGAACCGGTCAGCGCTTGCACGTCTGCGTTTTCTTCGGCCAGCAGTTTGGCAATACCGAAATCGAGAACCTTGATTTGAATCTCTTCACCTGAGGAGAGCATGATGTTGGAAGGCTTGAGGTCTCGATGCAAGAAGGCTCGTTCGTGCGCGTGGTCGGTAGCATCGCAAATCTGAGAGGCTATCTCGATGATCTCTTCGAGCGAGAATCTGTGACCCGTGTCTAGAATTTTGGCCAGGTTTTGGCCGGCAAAATGCTCCATTACCATAAAGGGATTGCCATCATTTGCGATACCAAAATCCATTATGGAAACGATGTTGGGGTGCTGGAGAGATGCCAGGACTTTAGCTTCTTTCTGAAACCTGAGCAGTTTCTCCGGAACGTGCCTTTTCACAAGCAACGTCTTCAGAGCCACTTCTTTGTCCAGTCGCATGTTGTGGCAGTGGTAAACGACACCCATTCCACCGGCGCCGATTACCCCGAGAAATTTGTAGTGCCCGCAGATTATTGAGCCAATCTCGGGAGTGGTAATGATATCGGTGCCGTCCCTGGGGCACCGCTGATCGTGGGTCTGCACCCCGCATAGCGGGCAGATCTTTACCGATGTCGTGAATTGTGCATCTCTTGATTCAGGCATTAAGACTGCTCAGGGCAGGACTTATGCACTATTTACCACGAGCATCGACCAGGTCCTCTTCGACAAACGAGCCCGTCGGGCAATGAGCTTCAATTGAGTTCGTTTCCATCCATTTCTTGGTTTGCAGAAACTTTTGCTGCGGTGAAAGCGCATAAGCCTTGGCGGCATCGGCAATCGCTTTTGTTTTGTCCTTTAGCTCCCAGTGCGCAATTGCGCGGGTCGAGTAGGGGGTTGGATCGTGCGGATCAAGGGCAATAGCTTTGTCGAGATCTTCTATCGCGCCTTTATAGTCGTGCTTTTCCAATTTCACCTCGCCGCGTGAAGAGAGGGCGGCAACGAGCTTCGGATCGATTTCCAGTGCTTTGTCGAGATCAACAAGCGCTTTATCAGGCGAGCCTGATTTGAGTTCGGCCACGGCTCGATTGTTGTAAGCAAAGCTTTCCTTGGGATTGACGCTCAGAGCTAAATCGCAATCCTTGATCGCTTCGGCGTATTTTTTCTGGTTGATATAGATCAGCGCTCGAGTCGAGAGTGCTTGCGCATCTTTGGGTGTGACCGCCAGCGCTTTGTTGAGTGCGGCGAGTGCATCATCGACCCGGCCTAATTTAAGCAAGATGGCGCCGTTATCGTTCATCAATCCTGGATGACCCGGAATCAGCTCGAGGGCTTTGTTGCTCAATTCCAATGCTTTCTGGGTGTTTCCCTTGTTGAGTTCACTGATGTACTCCGATTGCAGCCCCTTGACTCGATTTACCACTGCCTCGGTTTGAGCTTCAGCGGCAGGCAGACTGAGGAGACTGGTTAGCAAAGACAAGGTGATAATGATTCGGCGATGCATGATTTGGCCTCTGAGTATTTGAAACGAACAAAACGATCCGTCTATTGTACTAGCAATGCAAGGTGCCAATGGGCGCGCTTATATTAAATGCCGAGCAGCCTGAGGCGTCAGTCATCGAGCAGGCTGAGGGTGACATTGCATATTCCGGCGTCGGTGAAGTGTGATTTCATCGGCAACCCGCAGTGCTCGAAAACCTCAATCATTTTTCGATTCTCCGACATCACCACTGCATTCAATCTTCTCAAGCCGGATGCCTTCGCGATGATGCCGAGGTGTCTGAGCAATTGGGTGCCAATGCCAAGACCCTGGTATTCATCATCGACTGCCAGAGCGACTTCGGCAGTGGCGCTCCTGGTAGATGAGTCGGATGATTTCCGCTGCGCCGGTGAAAGTGGTGCGTTTTTCCCCGTGCTGCCGTTAACTATGTAGCGTGCCACCGCCACTGGTGTCAACCTGCCCTGCTCCTCGATCAAGGCGATCAAGGCGACATGATTGACGAAGTCCGGCTCGGTGAAGTATTTCACTTCCGCCTCGGTAAATCCCTTCTTCTGCGTGAAGAAACGGTAGTACACCGATGTGGGACTGAGATGTTCCCAGACCTCACGCCAAAGACCTTTGTCCTCCGGCATCAAGGCGCGTATTGTCAGCGATCGCCCATCGATGGTTTTTTCTTCCGTTGTGTAAGCGCGTGGGTCCACGGTGAGCTGAACTTCCTGTCGCCTGGAAGAAATCTCCGATCAGTCCGGACGGGTGAGCTTCTCGATCAGTCCGGCGTGCTCGGGATAACGGAATGTCAAACGGCTGCGCACTCCCTCGACGTAATCCTTCTGCGAGAAGCCCGGCGAGACCGTGCAGCCCAGCAGGGCGTATTTGCCGCCGTCGATGACGCGCGACCCCTGCCAGACATTATGAGGAACGACATGCTGAAGCTTTGCACCAGATGCGATATCATGCCCGAGTCTAATCACTTCCGTGGTGCCGTCAGGATAGATGTTCAGCATCTCGACCGGGTCGCCGAGATAGAAGTGGTAAACCTCATCGCCCTTAAGCCTGTGCATGACCGAGCAAGAGTCGGCTGTGATCAGGTAATAAATGCTCGTGCACCACGAACGCTCGTGCGGGCTCATGGGAGCCGAGCCGACGGCGTGCCACTGGTCGCCGGATTG
>JAJPJO010000465.1 GCA_021324135.1 Pseudomonadota bacterium | reverse complement strand
TTCAGTTGAGGAACCTGGGCGAGACCGCCATAGTCGCAGGACTGGCTTCCTGCGTCTGCATCGGCGCCTATGCCGTTTTAAGCTGGGTGCCGCCCTGGATCAATCAGATTACCGGAACGCTTGCCGTAAGCGAGAGAAGCTATGCAGCCGTGAGCCAGAGCCTCGGCAGTATCGTCGGCTGCGCCTGCGCCGGATTGGTGGTGATGCGGATTGGCAGAAGGTGGGCATTTCGGATGGCATTTTTGGCAGCCTTTGCGGTTTGCAGCGCCATGTTTTTGACGACCAAATCATTTGGATTCTCACTCCTTGTGTGGTCGTTTCTCTCAGGATTTTTTGTCTTTGCCTCATTTGCATATTTGTTCATTTACGTGCCGGAGCTTTACGATACCAAGTTACGGGCCACCGCTTTCGCATTTTGCATTCAGTCGGGGAGATTATTTTCCGCCGGCGCATGTCTGACTGCAGGTTACCTGGTTGGCCATGTCTTTCATGGCTCCTACGCGCTGGCGGGCGCATCAATGGCAACAGTGTATCTGCTCGGGTTCGCCGGAACATTCTTCATGCCACAGTCCAAGGGCAAGCTGTGATGGTGTCCATGCCTACACGCGCAGGCACTTCTTAACCATCCACAGCAAAGATATGATCGCGATGTAACCGGGGATTACTGCAAGCCACCAGAAGAGCGTGATCAAGGATAGTCCGGCTAAGACATTGCCCCCTACGAAAAAGAGGCGTTCGGGAGTGCTGAACAGCCAGGCGGTGAATGCTCCGGCTGCAATGCAAAAGATAATTGTAAGTAAGTGAATCCTGGTCATAATTCCAGTTTAGCAGCCGGGTGGCGGGCTGTCGTTCAGCGCGTCGATGACCAGGCGGCAAAGGAATCTTGAATTGATCGAACTTGAAATTCTAAGGGCAAAGTGGCGCGACAGTTTGCCTGTCGTTCACTCCTCGATCTGCCCACCGAGCGAAGTATTATCGTTTATCCACGCGGCAGCGAGCGTGGCCAAAAGAACAACCGCCAGACCAGTCAGGAATGACATATAAGGCCTCGTTTATGGTTTCTCTGATTAAAGTTCCATTAGTGGTACCAATGGATATCGATAAGATCAATAAAACTTCATGATTGTACTTGGCAACCGCCTGGAGCATGATAGATACTTGATTCCGGGCAGGCATGAACTGTGTTTAAGTCTTCTATCCAGCCTGTTTTTTGCGGTGAGACAATCCCGGTTTTTGTCGGCACTGCCACGGGCAAATTGTCATTTGCTGGAGCGGTCGATAATTTTATGCCACTACCCGTGATGGCATCGCATTCTCAACCTGTACTTGCCTGCTTGCTTCTATAATGCGCTCGTAGATGTGACGGATCTTTCCGGAAACGCGTTTATCACTGCATGTAGAGCATACGGCCTCGATGACTTCGCGTTCGCGTGCAATGTCTCGCCAGGGTACTTTCAGCTCTTGCTTCAAGCTGCCGATTTGCAGAACGAGCTTCAATCGTTTTTCCAAAAGCTCGGCAATCTGGACATCGGCGGCGTCGATCTCATTGCGCAGCGATGACAATTCCGACATCAAACCGTCGTAGGCGTGCATGTGCTCTTTGTGCAGGATTCCCTTTTCGCTTTCGGCGTGCAGGTTTAGATTCATGTGCGGGCCGCGAATTTCTCGGCCGACGGCGTGGGCGATCGGCTCGAGGGAGCGAACGATGTCGACCATCTCTTGCAATGAAATTGCTTGACGCGCATCGGAAACCGATTTGGCCGGCTCAGGGTGGCACTCAATCATCAGACCATCGGCTCCGCAAGCGACGGCGGCTCTTGCCAGGTCGGCAATCAATTCACTGCGCCCGCAGGCATGGGATGGATCCACCAGGATCGGCAGATGAGTCATTTGACGCAGAGCGACAACGCCGCCGAGATCGAGGACGTTCCTCGTCGCATTATCGTAACTGCGGATACCGCGCTCGCAGAGGATGACGTTCTCATTGCCGCCGGCAAGAATGTATTCAGCCGCCAGAACCAGCTCCTCGAGAGTGGCGCAGAGACCGCGCTTGAGAATAACCGGTTTGCGAAGCGTGCCCACGTGTTTGAGCAACTCGAAGTTCTGCATGTTTCGACTGCCAATCTGCAGCACATCTGCGAAGTGAACCGCCATGTCAGCTTGCTTTTCAGACATCACTTCCGTGACCACGGGCATTTTATGCTCCTGGGAGAGGCGCGACATGATCCTCAGCCCTTCTTCTCCCATGCCCTGGAAGGAGTAGGGTGAAGTGCGCGGTTTGAAAACGCCGCCTCGGATGGCGCCGATGCCCGTTCCCGAGAGGGCGTTTCCTACTAATTCCATTTGCTCTTCACTCTCGACCGAGCATGGTCCGGCAATGATCAGCAGGCTGCCGCCGCCGATGCTCATGCCGTGACCGATTTCGACGACTGTGCGTTTATTCTCTCCGTTAAGACTTGCTTTCAATGTTGCTGACATTTTGTGTTCCTCACATTCATATCTACTGGTGTCACAAACGCCGGCATAAAAAAACCGGCTCTGGTGCTTACCCCGGGCCGGTCATCAGGTATCTGCTTACAGCAAGCTATCCTGGACTGTGCCCGGGGACCGTAAAGCCGTAGTACCAAAAATAACGAATCATCTCTATTCTCCTGACTGTCTAAAAGAAAAGGACCGCAGCGTCTTTAGCATGCGGTCCACCTTGGGTATTCAAAACGTGATCTAAATCACCCCAGGTGAACCTCAGTAAACCAAAAATAGTAGCCAAAATTACGCATTGATCTGTATTTACTCTTCTGGGCGGCGCCACGCGGGCCGTTTACAGTGCATGTACGTCATGCTACGTGAGTAGCGAGCATCCGTCAAGGGGTCTTTGAGCTTAGGTAAAGAAACCAAAAGGGCAAGCGAGCGCTATTATATGGATGGTGTTTGAATACGTCTATTTAGGGATGGCACGAGGTCTGGTTTACCATGCGAATTTTAATCGCGATTGACGGCTCCCATTACTCGCAAGCGGCATTGCAGCAGGTGCTCGACCGTCCCTGGCCGGCTGAGAGTGAGGTTAAGGTAATCAGCGTCGTGGAGCCCTTTCATCCGGAGTACGCCGGCTGGCATCCCAATTATGTTCCAGTCGCCATGCAAGCCCAGAAAGATTTGCTCGATGCCGCTCGCAGTCTCGTGGATGAGGCTATTGTAAAGCTCAACGAGAAGTTCTCGGCGGAGAAAGTTACATCAGATGTTCTCGAGGGTTATATAAAGGACCAGATCCTCGACACGGCGCGCGACTGGCACGCTGATTTGATCGTCGTCGGCTCGCACGGTCGTCGTGGTCTGAGCAAATTCTTGTTGGGCAGCGTATCGGAGGCTATTCTGGCAAACGCGCCGTGCTCGGTCGAAATCGTCAAAGTCCCTCATGAGCATCATGTGGAAGACAAAGTTTCCTGACTGGCTCCTCTCTATTTCCGGCAGCGCGGCTCAATTTTGCTCAGTCTCGGGCGATGTATGCTAGACTCCTGGGCATGTTGCCCGTAGAGCAATCCTGCTATTGGCTCGCTACTCGTCAGGGATACAATCCCGAGCCGTCGCTTACAGGAAATATAGATTGTGATGTCGCTGTCATCGGGGCTGGCTTCACCGGGCTCTGGACTGCTTATTTCTTGAAAGAGCTTCAGCCGGATCTCGACGTCGCAGTGGTCGAAAGATATGTCACCGGATATGGTGCCAGCGGTCGCAACGCCGGCATGGTCAGCACCTGTCTCGATCACACTCATTCCCTCGCCATCGAGCATTTCGGCAGAGAAGAAGCCCAGCGCCTTGCCCACATCGGTCTGGCCAACATTGATGAGCTGGGAAAATTCGCCGACGATTGTGACTGGGAACGAACCGGTCAATTGCAGGTCGCGCTCGTGCCCAAGCATATCGATGATCTGAAGAGCAACTTCGAGGTTGCCCGGGAGATCGGTCTTCCTGGTTACCGGTTGCTTGGCCGGGATGAGGTGCGAGCCGAACTCGACTCACCGCTCTACATAGCCGGTCTGTATGTTCCTGGTGGGGCGATTCTCAATCCAATCAAGCTGATCGATAAATTGAAACGGCATTTGCTGGAGAAAGGCGGGAGGTTGTTCGAGAAAACGCGAGTCGTCTCTCTGGATGGTCGATCGCCAAACGGCCAGTCGCACTCTGATTCACATACCATTGAGTGTGAGAATGGCACGCTGAGGGCGCGGAAATTCGTATTAGCAACCGATGCCTACACGCATCATCTCGTGCCTCAATTATTGTGGCGCTTCATCCCGCTGTACGATTACATTCTCGTGAGCGAGCCTCTTTCTGCAGAGCAGATGGAGAAGCTGCGCTGGCAAAACCGCCAGGGAATTGTCGATGGTCGCACGTTCTTCAACTATTACAGATTGACGAGCGACAATCGAGTTCTCTGGGGAACGAGCGAGGCGGTTTACTATCCACCAAACAAAGTTGATGAAACCTGCGATCATTCCACGAAGCATTATCAAACTCTAGAGGACAGCTGGAAGCGCCATTTCCCGGCGCTCGCCGACTTGTCATTTCCATACAGATGGGGAGGACCGATTGCCTCAACGACCAGACTGACACCTTTCTTTGGCACCGCATATGGTGGCAATGTAATCTATGGTCTTGGTTACACAGGGCATGGCATCGGCACAACCCGTCTGGCAGGCAAGATCCTTGCCCACCTCGCCACTGCCCGTGATGACGAGCTGCTGAAACTAAAGATGGTTACCGACAAGCCGTTTCCCTATCCGCCCGAGCCATTACGATCGCTTTCTGTAAAAGCGGTCACGAAATCGCTGCAACAGGTTGACGCCGGTGGCAGCCCCAACCTGTTGCTCAAGCTATTGGATGTGATGGGAATCGGCTTTTCAAGCTGACCTGCCTGAGAAATCGATTCGCACTATGAACCTGGATCAGTCCCAGCGATGGAACTTGCGCACGTCTTCGTCGCGAACATAGCCGTCATGATCGCGGTCATATCGCTTGAAGTGCTGCTCTACCTTTTCTTCCTTCCAGAGGCGCTGATTGTGTCTCTTTTGCCAATCCCAATGAGCGTCGCGGAAATCATCTTTGGACCAGCGTCCATCATGATCGCGATCCCATTTGTTGAACCAATCATGGTCTGCAAATGCCGCCGGCTGACCGAGCATGGCAGCAAGGCAAATCAACAAGCTTATGGCTAGTGGCTTCTTCATTCTTTGTCCCCCCGTGGAACTTCAAAACGATATGACCTGGCACCTGACACCCAGGGGTGTCAAATATGTTGATACTTTCGACGTCGTCAAGCGTATAAGGGTTTCCACCTTACGCATGGATGGTTAGCATAACAAAGCCGGATCGATGCCGAATTATAATCTGGATCAATTTTTGGCGGATTTCAGGGGCGCTTCACCTTTAATCTCACGGCGAACCTGTTTGATTGATTCCTCCAGGGCTTGCAGAAACTTGTCAAGCTGCTCATGAGTGATTACCAGCGGCGGCTCGACGCGCAGCACTCTTGCATTTATGTACGTACCTGAAATCAGTATGTGGCGTGAGAACAGTTCCTTGGCCACCGCGTAGCCGATTTCATGATCGACGAACTCCATGCCGATCATCAATCCGACGCCGCGCGCCGACAACATCACCTCCGGATATTTGTGGGCCAGGTCGTTCAATCTAGGCAAGAGGTACTCACCCTTCTGGCGGGCCTGTTCGACAAGACCTTCCTCGAGCAGCACGGAGATGGTGGCGATGGCTGCGGCGCAGGCCAGAGGATTGCCACCGAATGTGGTTGTATGAAGGAAGGGGTTTTCTATATATTTTTGCCAGGTCGCTTCGCGTCCGACACAAGCGCCGATTGGCATGACGCCGCCGCCGAAGCCCTTGCCCAGTGCCATCAGATCGGGAACAACCCCATCATATTCGCAATAAAACATCTTGCCCGTCCGTCCCATGCCGCACTGGATTTCATCGAAGACAAGCATGGCGCCGTATTTATCGCAGAGTTCGCGGGCGGCTTTCAGATAACCGGGCGGGGCTATGTTGATTCCACCCTCGCCCTGAATGGGTTCGACCACAAAAGCGGCAATTCTATCGCCTGAGAAGTCGCAGCATTCCATTGTCGTTTTCAATGCTTGAAGATCGCCGAAAGGAACATGAGACCAGTGAAGCAGGGGCAAAAACGGTTCGCGAAAAACCGCTTTTGAGGTTCCCCCCAGTGAGCCGAGACTCTTGCCGTGAAAACCACCGGTGGTGCCGATGAAGTGGTGCCTGCCTGTGGCGAGCATCGCCATTTTCAGGCATGCCTCCACGGACTCGGTGCCGGAGTTTGTGAAAAACGAGTATTTCAGATCTCCTGGTGTAATCAGCGATACCAGGCGAGCAAGATAGGTGCGCAGCGGATCGATCAATTCCTGAGAGTGAATCGATTGTTTGTCCAGCTGCTCACGAACCGCCTTGAGCACCTTGGGGTGACGATGACCGACGCTGTAAATTCCAAAGCCGCCCAATATATCGATGAATTCCTTGCCGTTTATATCCTTAAAGATTGCTCCTTCGTCCTGCCACTCCACGGCTGTGTAATCGGTGCTCACCGATTTGCGATACTGCAGGAAGCCTTCATTGACATGCTCGCGCCAGTAACGGACCGAGTCCTCGACGATCATTTTTCGTTCGGCATCATCGATGTTTTGTTTTCCGATTAGATCCAGAACGTTTTTCGCTAACTGCTTTGCATTGGCTAAGTCTTGAGTCATGATGGCTTTTCCCGGCGGTGAATAAAAAACTCAATCGATTTACGATTGAGCTTTATATATAGTTCGAATATACAATTCTAACTCTAAATGCTCAGGCAAATGAGTTACTGGAGCAGGTTGAGAACTACTTGGCTTCTGTGTCTCTGAACGGCTCGAAGAATACTTTGCGTCCTGCCAGAAAAACGTAGGCGAAAGCTGCCCAGCCAAGGCAGATCATTATAAAGAGGGGCCACGGTGTTTCGATTTGATTCATGTTCTTGTCAACCTTTCCAAAATCAGATGCCGCGCGTCTTGGCTGGCAACTGGTCAATACTTCCGTTCATCATATACCCTTACCTGAGCCACATTATAAACATTTGATGGCATTCTTTGAATCTCTTAAATCTTGGCGCCCACCCCTTGTTATGCTGGGCTCGCGGCTATTTTGCGGTGCTTTTGAAGCCCATGGCTACCGGATGGCATGTGATATAAAATCACTGAACCTTACCAATAGGACCTGAGGGGATAAGTAAATGAAGGTTTCTGGACGGTTTTTACCGCTTTCACTGGCGTTTTTCCTCATTGCTACATCCGGTATCGCCCGGGCGGGCTCGACGCTTGATCCTTATGATTACATCAAAGCCCCGGCCGGCAAAAAGGAAAAGGCAGCCAAAGCAAGACCCGAGCTGCCCGCGGTTGATGATGTTGCAGAGCCGAAGACTTACGTGAACATGTCGTTTAAGGGCGTGGAAGATCCGGATCAACAGAAGAAAAAGGGTCTCCTGAGCAAGGTGGTTCCCAAAGTACCGAAGGTACCGGGCGTCGGAGGACTGACAGCGCCGATAAAAACGGCAAGCTCGGGCGTGGTTAAGGGCGGCAAAGCCATAGGCGGCGGAATCGCCAGTGGCGCTAAAGCTCCCGTCGGACTTGCCAAGAAGGGCGCGACTGTGATTGGCTCTGGCTTCAAGTCGACCGGAGATAAGATCAAAGACTCGACGGGCGGGGCGGTGGCGAAGATTGCTCACAAAGACAAGAGCAAGGACAGCAAGATTGCCGAGCCGAAGCGATCCAAGCTGACGGTCGAGCAAATGTATGCCAATGGAGCAAAAGATTCGTTTTCTCAAAAGAAAATCGACAAGCGCATTGCCAGCCAGGACGGCTCCAAGAAATCGTCTCTCGAGACAAACATTCCCTCTGAAAACAAGTCTAAGTTCGCCAAGCTTAATCCCTTGAAACTGGCTCACAAGAAGACCCCTCCACCCAGACCGACCAGCGGTTTTATGGATGGAGCGCTGAATAAGAACGCACTGCCATCAGATGTGGTGGCAAAGGATGCCGCCGCGAAGGACAGCAAACTGGCGGCTTCGCCTGGCAAGGAAGTTCCCTCTGATGTGAATGCAGCGGGTGTACAGGCTGCCGATGCCGGTTTGGGTAGCCCGGCGCCCAAGGAAAAACTGGCCTCTAATAGCGAACAACACTCAGGCAAGAAAGGCAAGTTGCCGCATTTGCATGTGGCGAAACTGAAGCCGTCGATGCCCCACTTCGGCAAATCCAAGTCGAAGCCAAACAGCAACCCGACGCTGGCCGAGGCGCCTAAGAGCGGCTTTGTCGAGGCGGCAACGAAATCCCAGCCGGCTAAGACTGCTGCCAAACCAGCGGACAGCAATGCCGGTGGTTTTGATTGGGCTGCACCGAAGGGATCGAGCGAAGGTGCAACCGCCGCACTGCCGACCGGAGATAGATCGATCGACGCCGTTCAACCCCCCAAAGGAAAGGTTGATACCGCAGGTAGTGCGGTGGCGGCCAAACCCGGCAAGAAATCCAAGCTTGGCGGCGTAGGCTCCGCCATGAACGGCATGACTTCAGCGATGAAGGGCGGACTCTCGAAGTTCAGCTTGCACAAGAAGAAAGGATCGGCTCCTGGTGCACAAACTGCCACCACTAGCACGCCCCAGTAAGCAGGCGATCAGTCCGACCGTAATCGTCGAGTCTGAAAAGCTGAATATCGCTCTGGGCATGCCGGTTCTGCTCGCGCTTGAGACATTTCAGCAGACCGGAAGCTTCAAATTCAGAGCGGCATACAATGTCGCCACGAACTCCACATTTGCTCATCTGGTCACGGCATCCTCGGGCAATTTCGGGCAAGCGCTTGCATACGCTTGCAAGCTGACCGGCAAAGCCTGCACGGTTGTAATGCCGAGTACGTCCAGCCAGGCCAAAGTGGCAGCCGTGAAAAATTTCGGCGGACAGGTCAGGCTGGTCGACGTTTTGCAGAAAAGCAGAGCGGAGTGGTTGCAAGAACTTGTCGCTGAGCTTGGTGAGGTTGAAGCGGTCAGTCCTTATGATGACTCACGAGTTATCGAGGGCAACTCGAGTCTGGCCGAGGATCTGCTCCCTCATTGTCATCGTTTCGACTGTGTCATTGTCCCCATAGGTGGTGGCGGACTCAGCTCCGGACTGATCGTCGGGTTTGGCCGAAACGGCATCGATGCAGAGGTGTTCGGTGCCGAGCCGCTTTTGGCTAATGATGCGGCTCGTTCGTTGAGAGCAGGCTCGATTATAAGCAACGATCGCGAGCCGATGACCCTCGCCGATGGTGCGAGAACGCTGAGTGTCGGCAAGAAGAACTGGGAAATTCTAAAGGACGGCTTGGCCGGCATTATCGAAGTTGATGAAGACAGCATCGCCGCTAGTGTTCGTCTGCTTTTCAATCAGGCAAATGTGAAAGCCGAGCCGACAGGAGCGCTGGGCACGGGCGCCTTGCTCAGCAATAAGGAACGATTTGCCGGACGAAAGCCGCTCCTCATCGTCAGCGGCGGCAATGTCGACCCCGATCTTTTCGCTCGCTTGATTGCTTGATCGCAACCTGTCGATCGACGCGTTCGATTCGATTCGCAGTGCTTGCCGCTATTCCTGGAGCGCGGAGTCGTCGATGCGGTTATTCTTGGCTGCTTCCTCCAGCCGTTTAATTCGATCCTCAAGCGGCGGGTGGGTGGAGAAGAGCATCTCCATGAGGCCGTTTGGTTTACTCGAAATCATCAGCGTGCTCAGTCCGCTCGGCTGCGGTTGCAGTGATTCATATCGGCGCTGCAGCTCTCTCAATGCATCTACCATGTTGCGCGTGCCGGCGAGTTTGGCGCCGCCCGCATCAGCTCTGTATTCCCGATAGCGCGAGAAGGCGGCCACCAGGATGGAGCCGAGCAGCATGAATACGATGTCGAGAACAATGCGCACGACAATGTAGGCAAGATAACTGCCACCGCCCTCGCGATCGTCGCGGCCGATGGTGACGGCATAAGCAATCGCACGCGAGAGGAACATGCAAAATGCGTTGACCACACCTTGCAAAAGCGCCATGGTGACCATGTCTCCGTTGGCGACGTGACTGATCTCATGCCCGAGCACGCCTTCAATCTCACCCTGATCCATTGTGCGAAGCAGCCCGGAGGAGACTGCCACCAGGGAATTGTCTCGGCTCGGTCCTGTGGCAAAGGCGTTCAGATCATCGGATTGGTAGATGCCGACTTCCGGCATCTTGTTGATTCCGACGCGTTTGCACAGATCGTAAACTACATTCAACAGCCAGCGCGATGATGGATCGCTTGTATTGGGATCGATGATTTGAACGCCGTAGCTCCACTTCGCCATCTGCTTGGACATTAAGAGCGAGATGAATGAGCCGACCATGCCCCACAAGAGGCAAAAGATCGCCAGGCTCGTGTAGTCGAGACCGTAGCTGCGCAGATACGGCTGAACTCCGCATAGGGTCAAGATGATGTTCATCGTCATGACGACGAGAAAGTTCAAAAGCAGAAAGAGAAATATTCGTTTGACTATTGCCACGACAATCGCCTCCTTGTTGCCCACTTTCGAGCTGCCGGCGCTCGCCCCTATAAAAAGGTATAGCCTAAGTATAGTCGGCAAATGTCGACGACAACATTGTTTTTATGATGTCGAAAAAATATGGCGAAATTGTGCCTCGCGGCAACAATTGCGGCGTGCTTTTAAAATCAGGGTCGCGCTTCAACAAGTGGAGCGCAACGGCGACCACCTGCTGATTGCGACCGGCTCCGGCGAAAACGCCGGAGTGCCTCTAGCTCGCTACTGCCGAGAGCGAGATGAGGCGTTTTCTTTCGCCTTGAACGATTGCCTGGGCTCGACCAGCGCTGCGCGGGAATTCGCGCCCACGCATGAACACTTGCTGATCGTAGCTTTCCGGCTCGAAATGTTCGCAGAAGAACTTCACCGCAGCCTCGATCTCAAAGTCCTTGCAGGAGAAGATATCGAGAGTGGCGAAGCCTTTATCTGGAAATGTATGGATGGAGATATGGGACTCGGCTATGAGCACCACTCCACTTACTCCCCAATCATCCTCAACTGTTCCATGGTACGTAAAAACGTACGGTGGCATGATCTTTGTCATTTCTAGTTGAGGCGGATAGGCATCTAGCACCTTACAAATAGAGCTTACGTCTGCCAATTTTTCCTTCGGGCATCCATAAGCTTCAAGAATGAGATGTGGTCCGAACATGTTTCTTTCCCCCTGTATCGCATCGGAGCTAACGATGCGGCGTGTTGGTGATTCCTGGGTGGTCCAAGACTTTGATGGCAAGCCAATCGCCAGCCGTCTCTATCTTGTGGGGTACACGAAACGCTTACTTAACACCAGTGTTGGACTCTGCCGTGTCTGGGAGTTGGGCGTTGTGTGTGTGTAGCGAGAACCTCCTTGGAGTGTAGTCCAAAAAAATTTGGAACAATGTATTCTACAGCAAATGATACCCGCTGCAAGACCTATGTTCCTCTCAAACGAAAACTTTACAGAACGATTCTTATCCGCGCGCTCGAGGTCACCAGAGATCAAGTTTAAGGCGAGGTTAAGCCTCTCGCTGAGATTGGCTGTTTATGCGGTTCTTCGTCTGCCGTGTCTCAGTCTATTTTCAGGCGGCCCATTTGCACCGTCGCCTTAAGAGGTTTAACAAGAGGCGAAATATTGTTTGCCCGCGCTTGCAGATTTTGCATCTCGCCTTTGCGTCCTAGATAGTATTCGACGTAAGCATATTTGCGGAGATAGGGAACCAGAGCCACGGACAATGATCCGTTGACGCGCTCGGCGCCTTTCAGTGCGCGATGGAGAAGCGGTGCGGCAGCAGCGAATCTCCTCTGGTCGGCATACATGCAACCAAGCGCAAAGAGCGCTCGCTGCCCTTCCGACCGCTCGCCGCCCCATGTGCGGATGGCACGCAGGTAGAGCTCTTCAGCCTCGCTGAACTTCTTCTCCTTGATCAAGCAGCGCGCCAATTTGTCGATGCGCTGGAAAACTTCCGGATCTCCTTTTTCAAGAACACCATCAGTTATATTGAGCGCGTCGCGGAAATATGATTCAGCGTCATCCATCGTTCCGCGCATCAGGCAGATTGAGCCGAGATTGTCGTAGCTGTTTGCAAGAGATAAATGCTGCTTGCCAAGTACTGTTGCTTTAACATCGAGCGCAGTTTTGTAGAATTTGTCGGCCATGTCGGCATTGTTGCGAAAGCGATAAAGGTCGCCAATCTTGTCGCAAGTGATCGACCACTCGAGCATCGGGTCATGCATCTTCGGTCCAGCCGTTCCAGCCCATCCGCTAAGCGGCTGCCCTTGCTGCAATGTCATTTTGCCTTTGCGTTGATCAGCTTGCTCTCTGAATTTGCCTTGCACGAAAGCGAGCAGATCTTCACTTAGAGGGGGTGCTTTGTCCGCCGTTCCCTCAGTCAGGTAAAAACGGATAAGCGCTTCCATGTCGGCGACGATCTGTCCATCGCTGTTGCCCACTGCTCTATCTTTTAAATAAAACTCTTCCTCGAGCAAAGGCTCCGCTTCAGAGAAACGACCGCGTACCTCCAGCAAACGGCCGAGATCGCCAGGACTCTTGGCGATGCGTATGTCACCAGGGCCGATGTCACGAGCCATTCGAACGGCTTCCTTTAACAATCGCTCTGCTTTGCCGAATTCGTTGTTATCGAATGCTTCGCTGCCGGCCTTCTGAACTTTCTGCCAGGCTTGCCATTCCGGCGGTACTTTTTTCGGCAGGAATTCTTCGGCTGTATGAGG
>JAJPJO010000505.1 GCA_021324135.1 Pseudomonadota bacterium | reverse complement strand
TGCCCGCACCACAAGCAGTGGCAACCCCAGCCCGGCACCAGTTGTAAGCGCGGCTTCTGCTGCACGATCCAAACAGCCGGCCAGGTATAAGCTGCCTGGATCGGAAGGCTCAGGTGAAGAGAGAGCGACGGCCTCACCGAGCAGTGAATCGAAACGACCGATCTCATTTTCTCCGTCCGGCAACAGCGATAACTCCGGTTCGGCCCCCTCACCAAACGCTCCTGCCCCGATTGCCGAGTCCGGCAATACAGGCGGGGACGGCGCTTCAACGGTGGACGATATCCTGGCGAAGATTGAGAACAAGGTCTATGGCAAGGTCTCCAAAAAAGAGCCGATCTTGAAGCGCCTCGAGAAACTGGAAGTCGATACACTCGGCAAAAAATGCAGCGGCTCGATAGCTGACCGCCTCAAAGTTCTAAAGGAAACATATGGATTCTAGGGTTCCAGGATCCTGACTCGATTCGGCCGACTCCTTCAGCCACCGTAAGTGCGAACCGAGGCGGCGCGCAGATCGAAACTACCGGTGGTGACAACTCTGTCACCGGGACTGAGCCCGCCTTTCACCTCGACGAAGTCTCCGGATTCGCATCCCAGCTTGACTCGTCGCTCCTCGAACTTATCGGCTCCAGCCGGAACGTAGACGACTTTATCCCAGCGCGTGTCCTGAACCGCGGCAATAGGGATGGCCAGACAATGCGTTTCCCCGACGATGATTTTCATCGAGCCGAACATTTTCGGCTTGAGCAGACCCTGATGATTCTCAACCTCGGCACGAACAGCCAATGTTCGAGTATCAGGATCGATGAGCGTATTGATGTAATTCAATCGACCGGTAAAGGTGCGTTCCGGGAAACTGTTGACTGTAAGCTCGATGGGCTCTCCGAGCTTGACCTTGGGAATATCCTTTTCAAAAACATCCGCTTTCAGCCAGACTGTGTGAAAATCGCCGATCGTGAACAACGGCTTGGATGGATCGATAAGCTCACCCACGTTTACCAAACGCTCTACGACAATGCCATCTTCTGGAGATGGGACCGGCACTTCCGGCTGAACATCCTGGGTTTTCAAAACCGCTTCTATATCACTCTCGGAAACACCGAGCAGTCGCAATTTCGTTTTGGCCGGACCGGTAACCAGCCGCATTTTTTCCTCAGAAAGAGAAATAGTTGATGCTCGCTTGTTGTGCAATGATTCGACATTTATCTTGTCCTTCTGATAGGCAGTCTCAGCAGTCTGGTAGTCAGCTTGAGCAGCAATGCGTTCCTCAAACAATCTCTTCAGGCGCTCGAAATTCTTCTGAGAGAGTTTCACCTGCTCCTCTGCAGTAGCAATATCGCAATCGATTTGAACCAGGGCTTGCTTCAGATCGGCGCGAACCTGCTGTTGCGCCTGCAGGAGATCGCACTCGGCCTGCTCGATGTCAGTGCTGCGAATCATAAGAAGCGGTTTCCCTTCCCTGACTTGATCTCCGAGGCTGACAAGAATTTTGGTAACTCTTCCTGTGACCTGCGGCGTGACATGAGCCTGAAGATTCTGGTTAGCAAGGACCTCGGCGGTAACGTTCACGGCGGCGTCGAGGTTGCGAACACGAGCCTCCTCTACTTTCAGTCCCGCCTCCTTCTCGGCATCGGAATTGAGTTTCACCAGGCGTGGACCAGTCTGGCTGGCGGCGTTAGCGGACTCCGTTGCGCTGGCGGATGATATGGCACTTTCAGCTTTTTTGTCCCCGCAACCAGAGAGGCTGGAAACAGCGAACACGAACAGAAGTCCGATGCTCAGCACCGTCGAATTACTTTTGTAATCAGGTCTTTTAATCATGCCCTATTATCTTCCTCTGCTCAGAGATTTTTCAAGCTGTCTTCACTGGGCCGGTGGGCGTCCAATGGCTTTCCATCATGTAGATTCGAACGCGACTTGGCCGCGGCATCCGGCGTTTCGCCTAAGCCGCGCTCATGAAATAAGTTCTCGATATGCTCTTCGACGTTGTGCTTCTCTAATGCCGATTCTAGCAAGTCTTCCTCGGCAGTTGCTTTTCTCTTGAATGCATTCTCGAAATACTCGTACATGGCAGGCAATACGATCAGGGCCAGCATCACTCCTGGTATCAATCCTCCCACGATCACCAGTGCCAGCGGGCGTTGGCTTTGAGATCCTATTGCCGTTGACGTCGCCTCCGGTATCAGACCCGCCACAGCAACAGTGGTGGTCATCAATGCCGGCTTCATGCGGATGAGCGCGCTCTGGGTAATCGCTTCGACCAGAGGCATGCCCTGCTTCTTCAGTTTGTCAACCAGGGAAACCAGAATAACGCCGTTTTGCACGGCCACTCCCGACAAAGCTACGAAGCCGACTCCAGCTGAGATACTGAAGTGCGTGTGTGTGATCATGAGCGCCAGGACGGCGCCGGGTGTAGAGAGCGGAATGGTCAACATCACAAGCGCCGCAATGCGAGCCGAGTTCGAATTCAAATAAAGCAGGAAGAAGATCAAGAGCATGGTCACCGGGATGATGATCGCCAGGCGGGTCATGGCTCGCTGGGCGCTGGCGAACTGACCTTCCCATTTCATCGTATAGCCGTCCGGCATATGCACTTGTTGTTTCATTTTTTCCTGGGCTTCATTGACAGCCGAGATCAAATCTCGTCCGCGGATGTTTGCTTTGACAGCCAGCCGCCGCGAGTTCCTGTCGCGAAGAATGCCGGTGGCACCGTGCGATTCGCTGATTGTCGCCAGAGAGGAGAGCGGGATTGTGTTACCGTTGGGTGTGTTGACCTGGATGTTTTGAAGGCGATCGACATCCGCTCTGTACTGCGGAGCATATCTGACCATTACACCGAAACGTCGATCGTTTTCCTGCACTTCGGTGACCACGTTGCCGCCGATCGAGGTCTGGACGATGTCTAGAATGTCGTTCGTGTTAATGCCGTATCTGGCCGCAACGGAGCGATTGATTGAAATCAATAGCTGAGGCTGGCCGAGCAGCTCATCTTTAGCCACATCGACCATACCGGGCACGGATTGAACGATATTGCGCACCTGCACGCCAATCCTATCGAGGACGTCGAGATCGCGACCGTAGATCTTGATGCCGAGCTCACCCTTCACACCGGCAATCGCCTCGTCCATGTTGTCCTTGATGTACTGCGAAAAGTTGTATAAACAGCCGGGGTGTTTATCCATCAGCAAGGCGTTCATATCATTGACCAGATCCTGCTTTTCGTGGAACTGAGGGCGCCACTGGTCCTTTGGTTGCAGGTCGACGAATATTTCAATATTGCTGTAGTTATTTGGATCCGTGCCATCATCAGGCGAGCCGACCTGGGTGACGACATTGGTAACCTCTGGATACGTCTTGAGCAGGTGGCGCAAATCATGCGCGATCTCGACCGACTTGTCGAGCGATACGCAAGTGGGCAAGACAGTTACTCTCACCCAGATATTGCCCTCCTCGAGGGCGGGCAGGAACTCGCTTCCCAGAGTCGTCGATCCCCAGATCGAGAAGGCCACGGCAGCCACACCGATAAGAGCCGCCTGTATGCGGTTGCGCATTGTCCAGGCCAGGATCGGTTTGTAGACCTTCAAGAAGAAAGTCATGATCGGACTTTCGCGATCGGAGGGCAGGCGATGTGTGAACAAAATCGCGCAGACGACCGGAACGACGGTGATGGCGGCCAGAACGCCGCCGAGAAGCTGAAAGTTCATCATGACGACGAGCGGTCTGAAGAGCTTACCCTCGACTCGCTCGAAGGTGAAGATGGGCAGGAACGTCAGGACGATGATCGAGGTGGCGAATAAGACGGGACGTGCCACTTCCTTAGCGGCGCTGTAGACGCCCAACAGGATCGCCCCTCGATCGGGTTGCTTACCGCCGCTCTCTTCCTTGAGATGCGTGAGGTAGCGGACGATGTTCTCAACCATGATGATCGAGGCGTCGACAATAATGCCGAAGTCGATCGCCCCCAGAGACAACAGGTTGGCAGGCAAATCGAAAACATTGAGCAGGATCATCGCCGTCGCCAACGACAGGGGGATTGATATGGCGGCAATCAGCGCGCTGCGCACCTGGAACAAGTAGAGCAAAAGAATGGCCACGATCAAGAAGATGCCTTCGCATAAGTTGTGCGTGATCGTCTCGGACGTTTTTCTCACCAATGCGGTTCGATCGTAGAGCGGCTTCAACTCCATTCCGGGAGGCAAGCCGGCCTGAATGTCTTTCCAGGCATCCTGCATGCGATCCATCACCCGCGATGGGTTCTCGCCGCGGCGCATCAAAACTACGCCTTCAACCGCATCATCATCCTGATTCTTGCCGCATTGTCCCAGCCTGATTTTGTTTCCGATGGTGACTTTGGCGACGTTTTTCAAAAGGATTGGCGGACCTTCTTTTCTTGCCACCAGCACGACGTTCTCGATGTCCTGAACATCTCTCAGAAGACCGATGCCCCGAACCATATAGTTCTGACCGTTTCGTATGATGAAGCTGCCGCCGGTCGATCCATTGGAACTGGTGATCGCATTCTCCACTTGCGAAAGCGTGATGTTTTGCGACTTCATCAAAACCGGATCCAACTCGACGAGATAAACGCGCGTCGGTCCGCCAAATCCGGTCGAGCCGACCACCCCCGGGATTGATTTGAACTTGCGCTCCAGATACCAGTCCTGCCACTCTTTTCTTTTCTGCGGCGAATAGGCCTCGCCCTCGAGCGTATAGCGGAAGATCTCTCCGACCGGGCTCGAGTCCACGTCGAGCTGAGGGTTGGCGGTGGAGGGAATGGCGGCCGCACCGACTTTCTCGAGCACCCAGTGCCTGGCCACATTGGAGCTCACCTCATCATCAAATGTGACGGTGATCACCGACAGACCGAAAATCGATATCGATCGCGGCGGGTCGGCATGAGGGACTCCGTTTAACTCCTTTTCCAGAGGTATGGTGACGAGCCGCTCCACCTCTTCTGCCGCTTTGCCCGGCATCTGGGTGATGACGCGCACCTGCATGTTGGCAATATCAGGATATGCTTCCAGGGCAAGATGCATGTAGCCCTGGTACCCGAAATAGAGTACGCAGAGCGCCAGGAATACGACGACATTTCTTTTCTTTAGTACTTCAAGTAACACTAATGCTTTCCATTCCGGAAACCCAGAGTGTAAAGGGTTTCCAGTGTGTCAAATTGCTGAGAAGTATCCCTCACCGTAAGTCAGCATAACCAAGACGACCTTTAGATGCCCATAATCGGGCTCATACTCGGGCGCCTCAATAGTGAGCTTATCAGCAGATGGTGAAAAAGAAGTGATAAAGTTGTGATGAATATAAAACTTATTTAGTAATGCGATATCCGTTCAGCTTCCGCTTCCCATCTCGACGAGCCGCTCACTTCTCTTTGGGTCGCATAATTAGAGCAACAATGGCGACTACGATCGTCATTGCCATGAAAACAGCCAATAGACCGTAGCCGATAAAGATCCCGAAGCGGTCGCCGATTGCACCCAGAATCAGGGGAGTAATCAAAACGGCGCTGCCCGTGCTTGTTGACATGCGTGATGCGGCCAGGCTGGTTTTGCCGTGCGATGAGCCGATTGCCTGAGCAAAGCTGGTCGGATAAATGTTCGCCGTGCCGAGACCGGCGAAGAATAGCCCCACTAGTGATACCACATTGCTGCCGCCCTGCCAGAATGTGAACAGCCCGAAGAAAGCGATAATGGCAGTCACCAAAAGGAGCAGGTTGGCATCGAATGAGCGCACGAGCCGGATGCCGAGAATACGCCCGATCAGCATGGAGACGAGGAAAATGCTGACCGATTGAGCGGCATCGACTTTGTCGAAGCCCTTCACTTTTTCGAGAAACTCGGATGTCCAGAAAATGATCGACCACTCGCTGGCGACGCTGAACCAGATAAGAACATAGAAGAGCCAATAGCGGAGAGGCAAAGCGCCGCCCTCCATGCTCCTGGCCGTTTGTTTTATCTGGGCGTAAACATGGCGAGAAGTGGCAAAAGCGAAGAGGAACAAAATCATCGGGATAATCAGGACCGCACGCCAACCAAGACCCCAGCTAAGAAAGCTGCCGACGGCCAGGGGGGCGAGCATGGCGAAAACGCTTCCTGAGATGTTTGCTTCCGTGATGTATATGCCGCGTTTGGTCCCATATCGCTCGGCCATGAGAGTGGTGACGCTCTGTCCCATGGCACTGCCGCCCAGCCCGCCCAGGAAAGCAATGCCTATGGTGATGAACGGATTGGCGACGGCAGCCAGGACCAGGGAGGTAATGAGCACTGAAAAACCGCAGACCCAAACGGTTTTCACATAGCCGAGCCGCCGCATGATCATGTGACCGACGGCACCGGCGACAAAGCTTCCTGTCGACCAGGCGGTGAAGTGCAGGGCGCTGAGAAAATAATTGAGATGCTCCTCTTCTCTCAAAAACGGCATGATTGGACCGAGGGAGGCGAGGAGGAAGCAGTAATGCCCGATCAGGAGGTAGCTTATCCAGTTTGCTTTGTCTCTGAAGAATTCCGGCTCGCCTGCTGCCGCACCACCGGCAGTATCAGGCTGATCGAAGGCCGCCTTCAAGCTGAGCGCCTCATCAGGTGAGGAAATCGCCTCCTGCCTCAGGGAATCGCCGCTACTTATACGTTTCTCCATGAAACCGAATCCAGCCGCCTTCGTGTTTGGTGTTGGTGGCATGATGCGTGTAGTGGATCACGCCGCCCTTTTCGTTCCAAATAAACTCACCAGATACGGTGACGTGGTCGCCTTCGTGCAAGGGAATGTATGGCGCCAGCGAAATGTTGTGGGCTACAAGAACGGTCGAGCCGTTTGAAAGCTCCAGCAAAAATCTTTCATGAGGACTGGTGACACGATCGTCGGGCAAAATCTTCCTTACTATAGCCGTGCAGGT
>JAJPJO010000205.1 GCA_021324135.1 Pseudomonadota bacterium | reverse complement strand
TAGCATGAGCGATGATGCAGTAAATCGAAACCTGGATTTTTCGCCGTTCGATCCCCTCGCCAACCTTCTGGCGGTTTGCGAAGTGATCAAATCGATTCGCACTCTTTCCTGGTCATATGCCGGAGATATTGATAGAGCAGTAAGAAAAATCGGGCAAACCTTTTATGCAGGTAGATGCGTTTTATGTGTTCGTCCTGAATTCGGCGCGCTCGAGGTCTATGAGTATGTGGAACCGCCTACGGTGCCAATTCTGAATTATTTGCAAACTGTTGACGGGCAATCTATGTTGATGTCGTGTCTGGAGCAAGGCGAGGATTTCTTACCGTTATCGAAAATAGCGCGCGAGCATCAATCTCCGTCCTTCCTCCTCGACCCTGCTGCATATGTTTACCCGCTGCGTAATCAAACAACCAGAAGACACCTGGCAAAACCTGGATTGTTGATTCTGCAAGAGCCACATGGATTGACGCGCTGGAACAGCCGTTTTCTCGAGAGCGTGCTCGTGGTTGCAGAATATCTGGCCATGGTGATTGAATGCGAAAACCTAAGTGCCATTATTAAGAATGTGAAGAAGGGTGGTTGATGTGATTAAAAACGATAGATGCTGCCTTTCACGTTTAAGCTGATACCCTGAACTTCTTCCTGGGGATAATCCGGTGGTGCACGCGTCGCTCGCTGGGTACTGTGGAAATATGGCGACCCGATTTGGCACAGGCGCGGGGTTTGGTTATGAAAAAGCAGGATGCGTTGAATAACATAAAGATTGCCCAACCATGCCCGGTACGCTGGGAAACAATGGATGGAGATGAGCGCGTGCGCTTTTGCAATCTGTGCAAATTGAACGTCTACAACATATCCGAGATGTCATCGCAAGATGCTCTGGAGCTTCTGCAAAAATCGGAGGGTCGGACATGCGTGCGATTGATGCGCCGCAAAGATGGAACTGTGATGACTAACGATTGCCCCGTTGGCCTGAGAAAAGCTCGAGCGTTGGCACGGAGAGCAGTAGCTGCCGCCATTGCCGCAATGGCATGGATCGGTGTTCCAATGCAGGCGCAAGCACAGTCTGTGCATCAGGGTGGTGTTGAATGTCCGCCGATGAACGGTCAAGTCATTTCTGTTCCGTCGACGACAACAAAACCGATCGAGAAGCGCGAAGCACCAACCTGGCCGCTAGCTATTCCGGCGGTGGCGGGAATGATCTTTATGATTGCCACGAGAAAGAGACGCAATCGATCGGTGGTTCGCTTGGGCATCGCACTCGGCGCGGTCCTGCTGGCGACTGGAATTATCTGGGGACTGATCTCGTCGGGTATGCTTCCTTTGACACTCTGACTGATTTTGACTGAGCAATTGCAAAAGACCGCAAAGTTCAATCCTGGCGTTAAGTTAAGAAGCGAATTTCGATAGGCGGCTGCGCTTGCGGTAGAATGAAGCGCTAATGATTACTAAGGCACTGCCCCAGATTCGTCATAAGGAGATCGTCGTGGAATACGACGTTCCGGCGCGCATGCGCGACGGCGTCGTCCTTTATGCCGATGTGTATAAACCGGTGACGTCGGAGCGCTGTCCGATTTTGTTGATGCGCACGCCATACGACAAAGGCACAGGACAGCGTGTTTATCGAAGCCCGGCGTGGTATGCCCGCTATGGTTACATAGTCGCTGTGCAGGACTGTCGCGGGCGTTATAAATCGGAAGGCGACTTTTATCCTTATATAAATGAAGAGTTTGACACCTTCGACACCGTCGATTGGGCATCGAAGCTTGCCGGCTCGAACGGCAGCGTTGCCATGTTCGGCATGTCATATCCCGGAGCCCTGCAATTGCTTGCCGCTGCATCTCAGCCGCCTGCGCTCAAGACCATCATCCCGGCGATGGCATCATCGGATTATTTCGATGGATGGACCTATGAAAATGGCGCTTTCTGCCAGGCGTTCATTCAATCCTGGGTTGCCTACCTGGCGCAAGACAAAATGATCAAGGCGAACGATTCCGCTGCTCTGGCAAAGATTACCGACGTGCAATGGCAAATCAACAAGCTCTTTGCCCAGGCGCCTCTCTCTGAAACGTTCAACGAGTGCGCGAAATATCTTCCTTATTATTCTGACTGGCTGGAGCACGATCGTTACGATGACTACTGGAAGGCAGTTGCCATAAAGGAGCGCTACGATCGGATCATGCTGCCGGTTCTTCACGTGACCGGATGGTACGATTCATTCGCCTCCGGAGCGATAGATAACTTCATCGCCCTCAATGATCTATATAAGAAAGATCCGGCGAGAGGCCGACAAAAATTGATTGTCGGTCCGTGGTATCACCTGCCCTGGCAACAACAAGTAGGCTCGACGGACTTCGGGGACGGGGCCGCGAATATAATTGATGCGGCTCAACTTGACTGGCTGCAAATGAATCTGCCGGGCGCACCCTCACAGAGGCAGAGAGGAAACCAGAACGGCGATGATACCGCCGGTGGTGAAGCACCCGTTTCGGTCTTTGTACTGTTCAAAGACAGGTGGGAATCATTTTCTGATTGGCCGCCGCTTCAAGCTGAAGCAAGGCGCTACTATCTGCATTCAAACGGCAGTGCCAACTCGCTGCATGGCGACGGCTATCTCTCTGAGCAAAAACCTGATGATGAGCCGTGGGACACCTATATCTACACACCCTTGGACGCATTGCCGAGTCTGGGCGGCCATAGTTGCTGCTTCGAGGCAGTCGCCCCTATGGGGGCACAGGATCAGCGGGCAAATGAATATCGAAATGATGTGCTCGTTTACTCTACTGCCGCTTTTGAAAATGACCTCACGCTCATGGGGCAAATCAGCATTTCGCTTTACGCCGCCAGCACGGCATGTGATACCGACTTCACCGCATTGCTGAGTGTGGTTCAAACTTGCGGGCGGTCATTGAATCTGGCAAATACAATCATTCGCGCTGCCTACCGAAACTCGCTCAGCTGTCCTGAGCCTCTGGTTGCAGATGAGGTTTACGAGTACAGATTCCGTTTGGGCTGGATTGCCGCTTATATAAAGGCAGGACAAAGGCTTCGCCTGGACATATCGAGCTCTAACTTTCCGCATTACGATCGTCATTCAAACCAGACCAAGAAGTTCGGAGACGACGGGCCGTTTAAAGCAAAGGTAGCGCGTCAAACCATCTTTCACGATGCGCGCTACCCTTCGAGTATTTCGCTTCCTGTTTTGCCTTGATCGGTTTGCGCTAGTGCATGCTCTGCACTAACAGTTCACGGCGCTATTTGGAAGCAGCTTTCTTTTCCGATTCTTCTCCACTAGATTTTTTAGCCGGCAGCTCGCTCAACTCAATACTCAAGTCGATGTTAACGTCATCGCCGACAAGCGCTCCGCCGTTATCCATGACGCCACCAAAATTGATACCGAAGTCTTTTCGATTCACCTTGGCAGACGCTTGAGCACCTACTTTGGCATTGCCTTTCTTGTCTTTGATCTCAGGGCTTGGTCCTTCGACCTCGAGAGTTACCGGTTTAGTGACGCCATGCATGGTCAGATCACCTTGCAGTTTGAACTTGCCCTTGCCCGCCGGGATGGCTTTCTTTGAAACGAATGTGATTTTGGGATACTTTTCCACATCGAAAAAGTCGCTGCCTTTGAGATGCTTGTCGCGGTCCTCGTTTCCGGTTGTGATCGAAGTGGCGTCAATGGTGGCATCGACTTTGATGCTTTTGACGTTTTTGCCGTCGTATTCGGCCGTTCCAGAAACCTTTTGGAAATTACCCTTCACCGTCGAGATCATCATATGTTTGACGCCAAACTCAGCGTTCGTGTGGGCTGAATCAATCTTCCACTCATGTGACTCCGCCGCCTTTGCTTGCGGGTTGGCAAACATGCCGCCAGCCACAGCCAGCAAAACTAATGTGCGAACCGAGCTATTCATAGATGAAAACCTCCTGCTAGATCTGATCACGACCATTGGGGCGTGAGTGATGACAAACGAAAATTCAACCACACTAGCGGGCTTTCGTTATATAGATCCTGACAAGCATTAAGTTGAGATTGTTCCGGCGGACCAAAAATCCTGAATTCATTGGCATTGCAAGTTCTTTGACAAGCGATTTCTCTTTCCTCTGGATTGGAGAGTGCTTTTGGTGAGCGGTTTTCGACCATTGGTCCCGATCATAAAATGGGGTACTTGACGAAATTAGACCGACCGGTCTAATATAAAGTCAGCGGGTAAACGAGGTACGCAATCATGTCGACCAAAGCCAGTGACAATGCCAAAGATGAACAAACGAAATCGCCATGCAAATCGAGCAAGCAAGCCGTTTTACAAGACCTGTGGATCGATCAGCTCGTCAAGCAAAAGGAAGCAAGCGAGCGAGATTATGCCAAGAGACACTCTCTTGAAATGACCCTGGGAAGAAAAATTTTTGCCAAACACGAAGACGACCAGTCTAATTCGACCAAGCGGGTTGCTTAGTCTAACGACGCGATAAGGGGGAAAGAATCATGCAAGAAGCATTCTGGGCCTATTTCTTTGTTGGACTTTACGTCCTTTTCCTTCTCAATGACTTCATCAACCCGCATAAGGCCGCGGTCAGATTGGTGGAGTATGCCGACGAGGAGTCGTCGGAAGAATCTCTCTCCTAGGTGCTGGAGGGCTATACGACCGGTCTAGTTAGTGATAGGATAAACTTGAAGTATGCAGCCAATCGTTCAACAAACTAACAGCGAAGCGACTATGTCACCGAAAATATCTACCAAGCAGGACACCAAGACAGCTCTTCTGGAAACCGGCATCGAGATTATGCTCGAGAAGGGCTATAGCAACACCGGCATCCAGGAAGTGCTTTCGAAGATTGGCGTGCCAAAGGGATCTTTCTACCATTACTTCGACAGCAAGGAAGACTTCGCTCTCCAGATTATCAATTACTTTGACGGCTTCCACACCGCCACGCTTTTGCGCACGCTGAGAAACCCTGATGCCACCCCCCTGGAGAGACTGCGCATTTATTGTCGAAACGGCATTGAGAAAGTATCCTCGGCACAGTGCCGAAGAGGTTGCTTGATTGGTAATCTCTCTCAGGAGATGGCTGACCAGAGCGAAGTGCTCAGAGAAGCACTTTCACTTGTTATGCAGAAATGGCGTGATTTGTTCGCCGCTTGCATAGAAGAAGGGCAGAAAGCGGGCGAGATTCGCAGCGACTGCAGCGCTCATGATCTGGCAGAGATATACTTGTCCGGCTGGGAAGGCGCGATCATGCGGGCGAAAATCACTAAGCGCATCGATCCGATGAACATATTTATGGAAGTAACCCTGGAGCATTTGCTGAAAGGCTGATGCTCGCTCATACGTAATTTCCTCCATTACTACGTAATTTCCCTGCTGACAGAGTGGCCGCAGCTTTGCATAATGGTCGGTACACTCGCGTAATTTACAACTGCTGCTCACTCAACACATCTTTTGAACAAGTCCTCGGCGGCTTGCCGCACGACTTGCTTTATCGAGGAGAACCAACCACCATGGTCAGTCCTTATGAAAATCTTGGCGCGCCCGCAAATGGCACAGAAAACCAATTCAGACATTCCGGACGCATAGAAGTCGCCGATGCTCGGAGCTCGAACGTTCTCGAGATACCGCAAACGCCTGAAGCCCAGCGGAAAGCGGAGCAAGCTAACATCGAACAAGCCGGCAGACTTCTAAGCTGGGCAAACAATAACCTGGGAAGATTTGATTTGAACGGCGACAAAAAGATCAATCTCGGTGAGATCGATCTGGGATTGAGAACGTCGTCTAATCCAGTAGATCGACAGATGCTGGGCTACTTGTCGGACCATTTCTACGACTTCAAGAGAAATCCTAACGATGGAATATCAGTCAAGGATTTGCAAAAGAATCTCCAGAGACAATCCGACATCGCGCAGCAAAATGAGATTGCCCGCCAGCAATTGGCTGCTCGACAAGGACAGGAAGCCGGAAGCCGTGACTTCATGAGCCCGTTGCTTCGCACCGCCGATGGTGACCCAAACGGATCGTTATTCAGAGTGCTCGACACGATTCGCAACCATCGACCGGACGATGAAATCAGCAAGCGGGATCTGGAGCGCTACCTGAGTGAATACGATCGCCGCACGCGTACTGGTGATACCAACTCGGGCCAATTCACGCCGGAAAACCGACAATATGTGCAGAACTTGCGGGACAACTGGGACAGCCCTGAAGTCCGTCGTTTGCGCGGTACCTGGCTCGACTCGAACAATGAAGAGCATGCCAACGGCTCGATTACCGCCAAGAGTTTGCGGGCTGCCGGGGGACTTGGTGATGACATTTTTGGCTCGTTTATCTCAACAGACGCTCCGGCGAAAAAAGTGGCAGCCCCGGTCACCGCGGATATGGTGAACAATTTGATTCCGCACAGCAATGAAGACAGATTCAACAACACTCCACGGACACAAGACGACGCCGCTCGTGCTGCGGATTCTCAACGAGTTACAGGAGCCAGGGACCTGTTCAGCTGGGCACAGAACAATCTCGGACGCTATGACATCGATGGCGACAAAGCGCTCAATCTCGGTGAGGTAGATCTGGGCGTTCGAACCACCAAAGACGAAACAAGTTCGCGCATGCTCAAGCAGATGGAAGATGGCTTCCCTCAACTCAGCCATCATGGCAAAATCTCAAATAGAGATTTAGAGCACAACTGGCGAAATCAACAATCAATTGCTGATTCAAATGAAACATGGCGCCAACAAAGAGCCGGCCAGGAGCATGACCAGGCTGCCTCTCGGGATTTGATGTCGCCCTTGTTCTCCACTCCGGATGGACATCCGAACAATTCATTGTTCAAAGTGCTCGACGGCGAGCGCGGACATCCTCACGATCGCATCGGCAAAAAAGAATTGAAGCATTACCTCGATGAATATGATTGGCGTTCGCGCAATGGCGATGTCGGCTCCGGTCATTACCGGCCCCAGGATCGCGCCTACGTGCAATTCCTTTATGACAATTGGGACACACCTGATGTAGTGCGACTGCGCGGCACCTACTCGGTGCGCGATAACCACGATCGCGATCATGTGCGTCAGATTGCCAACTCGACAATCACAATTGATAGCCTGAAGTCTGCAGGCGGATATGGAGATGTTTACGACCTCTACCTGAGTAATAAACAGGGGAGTTAGATCCTAGCGGAAGAAGAAAAGGCACTCGGAATGCGGGAACCGGGTGCCTTTTCTGTTGGGACTTCAAAGCTAGCAACTGCTTCATGCCATACCCAAGTATGAGTCAACTGGCGCTGGCAGGCTCACCTGATTAGAGGCTTAAGCCTTGTGCACTTTCTTGCTGAGCTTTTTGATTGGTTTGGAAGCCACTATCTTGTTGCTCTTTTTGAGGGAGACTTTCTTAGCCTTTTTGAGAGAGACTTTCTTAGCTGCCTTTTTGGCTTTCTTCGAATGTTTCTTTGTTGCTTTTTTCTTCTCAGTCTTGGCTGCCGGAGCCGGGGCTTCGGTCTGAGTCTTGGCTGTCGGCGCAGGGCTGGCTGGTGTATCAGCTGCAAACGCTGGGAGAACCATGACGAAAGGAATGGTGGCTGCCATTGCTGTTAGTATCATTTTCTTCATTGTGAAATCCTCGCTAATCTTGAAGACACACAGATAGAAGTTCAAATCGGCTTGCATGTTCCCTTCAGTCGTAAGAAGCATGTTAACAGGCCGATCATTATGTTTGCCCAAGAAGCTCAGCCGGCAATCCTCTTGATGCTGCGAGCGGCTTAGAACCGGTGTCTATTCGGCTTTTACTCTTGCACCTGAACAGTGGCAAGCATCTTATTAAAGAGGAGGCGCATGTCGTTTTCCTTCCAGTTCGGCGCATAGATGCAGAGCGCGTAGCATTTGTCGTTGTGAGAGAACATGGCTACCATCTGCTTCACATGCGCTCCATTGTTCTCAAACGAATTCTCTTGAATTATGCCGTTCACCTTGGAGAGATTGCCAAAATTCTGTTGCTGCCGGCTGACTCGCCTGAAGCTTTTCTGCGCTTCGAAGAACTCTTTCTCCAATGAATCGGCCATGTTTTCCAGAGTAAACCATGGATGCATGTCGCCTCTATATAAATTGATCTGGGCCCCGATGCCATCGGCGTTTTTTCCTTTAATGATGATCGGCTCGTTCTTATTGCCTGTTTCCTGCACGGACCAATCATCGGGATATGAGAAGGTCACCGGTGTTATGCTCGATTGAAAAGGCGATAGCTTGACTGAGTTCGCCGCGCTTTCAATTTTATTGCTGCGCTTGCCGTTCAGTCCTGCGGCCGTTTCTCTGGCATCCAATGTCCGCAGATTCAGAAGCACATGATTGTATATTGGTGTAAGACTGTTGAATGTCGCAGCCGGCGACGTCATCATAAGTGAGTAACGGCCACTCTTTGTATCGAAGAAAACGGCGCGCTGCTGAAAATTCATTCCGGCCATCGTGAATGACACATCTTCCAAAAAAGCAGGAATCTTTCGGTTCGGTCCGATAGCCACCCTTTGATCCTGCAAGCGCTTGAAGTTCTGAAGCTTTGGATAAACAAAATCGTCCATGAACTTCTTCACTTGCTCGCAGCGAGTATTGTCGGGGGCATCATCATATTTATTGAGGGCAATCTCGCCGTTAGCACCATCGGCAGTCGCGCCGCAAAATTTGATTAAACAGTTTTTGTCGCGATCCTGATTTTCCTTCCAACCTTTGGGATAAACGAACGAAATACCGGTCTGATTGTCCTTGTAGGTGTTGAATGTCATCTGCAAATTACTGGTCGTGGGGATATGCCCCGTTGTTTGAACGGCTCCGGGTTGCTGATGCTTTGGCTGCTCGGCTTCGGCCTGCTGTGGCGATGTGATACAGAAAATCATGAGAGTTGCCGCTGTAATTCGACGATTCTTCTTTAGTCTCAGGCGGCTAATAGATTTGCTGATTGTGGCGATCATGACGACCTCATCTGGTTTGCCCATGATGATCGTATCAGCCCGATCGCCGGTTCTCTAGTGTCAGGCGTCACAATCGAGGATGATGACGTTCACTATCTAAATGTGATGCATTGGTTGCATTCATTCCGGACTTTCCTCCGGGCGCCTTCCCTTGGTTGAAACGCGCGTGCTGATCATAGGAATCGTGCATTCTTTGAGCCACTCGGGCGTCAGTGGATGATAGAAAACGCTGAGCGCGCCTGCATCGGCAGCCGCATTCTCATCAAAATTGCCATTCCTGGTGTCGAGGACGAAAATGAAAGGTATTTCCGCCAACTGATCGTCGCTCTTGATCTCGCTGAGGAATGTCATTCCATCACCGCCGGTAAACTTGTCTGTGCAAATGATCAAGTCCGGCAGGTTCTTCTGCGCCAGAAAAAGTGCCAGCGAAAAATCGGGCGCCAGAATCACGTTATAGCCCATGTCACAATACGCATCCTTCGCGAGCTGCACATTGGCATTGCTCCTTCCCGCCACCAGTATACTTATCGTGTCCACGCGCTCTTGACAGAATAGTGATCCAGACCAAATTACATTTATATATAGGAATGCATTGGTTTGTCCATAGGAAAACCTGAAATTGCTCGGCATTGCATCGCCCAAGTCCGCGCCGAGTTCCGATCAATTGCTACCGTTCAACAGAGATCACTTGCCGATCGACCAGACGCGCACAGTCTTATCAGTACTGCCTGTTAGTGCCATGTCCTTTTCCGGGGCGATGTCTTCCGACCATATGCCAAAGTCAAAGCCGGTGACTGTGCCGCGTATTGAGCCTGAATCGACATCCCAAATGCGAATTGTTTTATCCAGGCTTCCGGTCATCGCCAGGGTTGTTCCTTTCAAAAATTTTGTCTTGATCACCCAATCTCTGTGTCCCATCAGTTTATGAATTTCTTGACCGTTTCCAGCATCCCAGAGGCGGACGGTCAAATCACGACTGCCGCTCAAGATTCGCTTTCCGTCTTGCGAGACATCCAGGGCGAGAATGTGGTCCCGGTGCCCTTGAAGTTTGATCAACTGTCTTTGAGTCCGTAAATCCCAGATGATGATGCTTCGATCATTGCCGCCGGAAATTATTCTTGAGCCATCCGGTGAAAATGCGATCGCTCGAATCGGCGCCGTGTGTCCATTCAGTGCTACGAGCGGACGGCCACTGCTCAGGTCCCAGACGATGACGAGATTGTCATATCCGCCCGAGGCCGCCAATCTGCCGTCCGGCGAGCAAGCCACGCATGTGACTAGATTCTTATGTCCAGTGAGCACCTTTTCTTGCTGGCCGGACTGAATATTGAAAATTCTCACCGTTCTATCATCGCTAGCAGAGAGGATCCTGCTGCCGTCATTGGAAAACGCAATGGCATTGATGTCGCCATTATGTCCGTGAAACTCGTTGACTAATTTGCCGGTCGTCAAATCCCAGTATTTGATTGTCTTATCCGAACCGGCTGAGGCGGCGAAGTTGGGATCCGGAGCAAAACACAAGGCTTTGATCCAATCTATGTGTCCCGGCAACTGCTTGAGTTCAGTGGCGCTAACCTGCATTCCGGTTTCCACGGGAATGTTCTGGAGCCCGGCAGCCGAGGCAATAGCAACCGGCGCCGAGCCGGAGTCCGGAGCGGCCTCAGCAGTGGCGTTTTCGGATCTGATTTCTTTCAAGGAATCCTCCGGTGTCTGCCTGAGGGCGTTCTCGGAGGGCACCTTGGGAGGGTTGTCCAATAACATATCCTTGGGCGGTGGAATCGGCGGACCTAGCATCGAGTCGATGAACGCGGTCGGACCGGCACCGAGTCTGGTGTCAGTGGTGTTTTTGGCATCCGCACCAAATCCGGTGGCGGCTTTCGGGTTGGCACCAGATGCGGTGGCGACGGGTGGTACGTTTGTTCCGGGGGCTTCTCCGCTCACTTCTGGCGAACGAGCGTTGGCCGGAGTTGCGCCCGGGCCGCCCGCGGATTGTGCAGCGCCCGGCGCACCGTCGCTCTTTGTGAGATTGCTCATGTCCTGTGGTGCCGCTGCAGTAGATTGGCTGTAAGAGCCGTATGATGCCACTTCTTTTGGCTGAGCGCTGTCGCCTGTGTCTCCGGGGGATGTGCCGGATTCAGAAAACGGATCGGCATTTTGTTTTTGAGAGAAACGCCGCCCGCCGCCTTCTTTTTTCTTCTCTTCTGGAGCTTTTGGCGGTGGAATCGTTTCCGTGTCTGAACCGCTGAGGGCAACGCCAGTGCCTTCAGCCCGGGGCTCTGCATCAGCCATAGCGTCTTCAGCCGGATTCACTTTTGTTGCAGGCGCGGATTTGAGTTCCGGCTGCGGACTGGCTGTGGAGGACGCTCGGGCGCTCGGCGGCGATTGAGCGCTTTCCGGTGCAGCTCCGAGCCCGGCTCCAGTGCTAGTTCCTGTAGTGCCGCCTCCCGCGCTGGCAAGCTCCTTTCTAACGGATGCGGCTTTCTCCGGCATGTTTTGCGCGTCATAAACTTTAGCGAGCAATTCGAGGCTCTGCCTTAGAAAGGGCTCCGAGTTCATGCTGCGCGCTGACTCGATCGCCTGTTTCAAATTCTCCTCGGCTTCCGGATAACGTGCCTTGTTGTACAGGCGCTCGCCGCCTTCGTGATATGTTCGCCAGGCAAGCTCGTTTGCCTGAGCGCCGGATTGCAGAAGCAGGCAGGCTACAAGGAGTGCCCAGCCTGCGCCCGATAGTGCTTGCCTTTCAAATCGCCGATCATCTGCTCTGCGGCGGTGATTCGCTTTCGCGGACGTTTGTAATGATTTTCTTTGCACAACCGACTCCGATCCGGGACACTATTGCTACTCGTTTATCAAGAGTATATCTTGCCATGTTTGAGGCCCATTTTCTCTTTTAACTGGGAGGCGGCTATGGAAAAGCGCAGATTCGGGAAGACTGAACTGTTGGTCAGTATCCTGGGCTTCGGCGGCGCCGAAATCGGTTTTGAAGAAGCATCGGAGGAAAACGTCGAGCGGCTCCTGCTGGAAGCCATCGATGCAGGATTGAATGTCATAGATACAGCCGAGTGCTACAGGGACAGCGAAGAATTGATTGGGAAAACGGTGGCTCATCGCCGATCCGATTTTTATCTTTTCACTAAATGCGGTCATGGCGAGGACTATACCGTTCCAGCATGGACATATGAAGAAATTACCGAGAGCATCGATCGCAGCCTGAAACGGTTGCGTACCGATTATGTCGACTTGATACAGCTGCACAGCTGTTCTGAAGCCATCCTTCGTCAGGGAGACGTCATTAGAGCGCTCAAGGACGCAAAGCAAAAGGGCAAAGCGCGCTTCATCGGCTACAGCGGCGATCATACGGATGCCGTATATGCAATCACGACCGGAGAATTTGATGCTTTTCAGACATCGGTGAATATTGCCGATCAGGCTTGCATAGAGCAAACCATTCCCCTGGCAATCGAGCGGGACATGGGCGTTATTGCCAAAAGACCAATTGCCAATGCTGCCTGGCGTTTTAAAGAACGTCCCGGCAACAGTTATTATGAGGACTATTGGAAGCGGCTTGGCGAGCTGAAGTACGACTTTATCAATGGTGACGCGAGCAAAGCGGCGGAGGTGGCGCTGAAGTTTACGCTGTCAGTGCCGGGCGTTCACACAGCCATTGTCGGTACAAAGAAACCTGGCCGATGGAAGGAAAATGCCAATTTGCTCTCTGCAGGACTGTTGAGCAAACAGGACTTCGAGGCGATTCGCAAACGCTGGCAAAGCACCAGCCGGGGCGACTGGGTCGGCCAGGTCTGAAGCCGCTTTTCACGTGGTCACATTCGGCCTGCTTTACTGAGCGTTGGCCTCGGTGTTCTGCTCCACTGCGAAGACCTGTCCTGCCGGCACATCCAGCGAATTTGATGTCAGCCTCAGCGCGTCTTTGCTTTTGCCTATCTCTTCCCAAACGAGATACATCCTGTCACCACCGATGGTGACATGTGGAGAATTGGAGACATCCGGGGTGTTCGTAAAGTTCAGAACATTTGAAAATTTTCCATTGCTGCCGACTCTACCCATGATGTCCGGTTTCTTCGTGCTCGTATCGGTCCAGGCGACGGCAACCCGCTCGCCGTCAGTGAAAATCGTCGGTTCACTTGAGATGCCCGACGAGTTAGAGAGATTAAGGGGGCTCTCAAATTTTCCATCTTTGCCGACAGCGCACCAGATATCCGATGCATTTTCCTTAGCGGAGTTGTCGCTCCATACGAGATAGGCTTTATCGCCTTTGACGGCGGCAATCGCCGGCTGGGCGGAAACATGAGCACTGTTGCTCACATTGATTGATTTCGTCCAGTCGCCTTTGGCGGGTTTTCTGGCATAAAAAATGTCCGGATGCTTGACACCAGATGTGGTATCAACCCACGAAACATGCACGGTTCCCTCACCTGAAACTGCTATTGCCGGAGAGCTGCTCGTGCCGGGAGTGTGGCTGACGTCATATCCTTTCGACCAGCTAGACCCGTGGTCGTCAGACACGGCATAAAATATCTCAGCGCTCTTCGCAGGCCCGTCTACCCACGCGACATGAACGTTGCCATCGGGACCAACCGCTATGCACGGTTCGCTTGATGCGCCGGGCGTGCAGGAAACATCGATGGGCGTGCCCCATGTCTTGCCACCATCAGCGGAGCGCACGAAGAAAACATCGTTTTCCTTTTCTCCTGGAATTGTGTCGAGCCAGACAACATCCACTGCACCGTCTTTCTCAATGGCGATTCTTGCGTGTGAGGCCGCGCCGTCCTTGATTTGCGAAATATCTTTGGGCTCGGTCCAGGTTTTGCCGTGATCGTCGCTTCTTCTGTAAAAAACATGCTCGATGTCGGAATCTTTCAGCTCAGCCTGATAAACGACATGAATGTGTCCGTTTGCATCAGCACCTATTCTTGGTGAATTTCCATGGGCTACCTCAAAAGACTCACGCTCGTCTGCAGCCAGTGTAACCGAGCCACTAAGAGACAGCCCGGCAATAACGGCCGACGCCAACAAAACTCTCCTCATTTTTTCCTCCTCGCAAGGGGCGGTGTTGCACGAGGCTCATATACCTCGTCAGCGGACAATTTGTATTAAATTATCTCGCGCCACTTTACTAGAAACGCTGAATTAAATCCATTCCTATCGTGAATTGGCTGCGGCGGGTACCGTTGTCGTAGGGTGTAACGGGCTGCCCGTTGTGCGTATTCAGGGCTCGTTCATAACGAATCTCCGGCCTGATGCAGAGGAGATCCGAAAAACGGTGACACCAGCCAATCGTCCAGGTCGAGTATGTCGTCGGAAATCCTGTTCGCTGCCCCCGGCAGTCGCCAAGGTAATCGACCGGGCGAACAACTATGTAGTCTTTAGGCGTGATTTTAAAGGCGGTGTAGTTTACCAGTCCCCATGCCGGAGAGACGCCATGCAGAAACTGCCCGGGTCCTGTCAAGGCAAAGTATGGACGCGGTGGACCATAAATGACCGTTCCTCCCTGAAGGGCATTGATTTGATAAAGAAAGTAGCCCTCAGTAAATGTTGCGATAGTGCCGCGCCGGTTGAAGCGATGACTCCAGGTCAAGTTGAACTGCTGCAAATTGTCGTGTTGGGCGTTTGTGAAGTTGCGATATCTGCCGTTGTTGATCAGATTCATGCCGCCATAAAGCGAATCGTTGTTCGTCTTCGATACCCACCGCAACAGCGCGGTTCCTGCCGGGATGGCCGACTTTGTCCAGGGTGCCATGTCGTTGCCTGCGGAAATGCCGGTCTGAAAGTTCCACTGATCGTTCAATTTAATCGTCGCCAGCAAGCCCGTCATCGTGTAGGCATCGACGGTAAACATTTGAGAGTGCGTCCACAGAAAATTGTCCGGTGCAAGCTGTGCCTCTATATCCGGTGGCGAGATGAAGCGGCCGAATTTGAGCATCAGCCCTTTTCTCACCTTTGGGATGTAGTACATGCCGTACAGCTCGACCAGGTCGTAGCCATATTCATAGTTGTGCTGAAGAAGCTCTCTTGTAGCTGGATACCAACCGAGTGCAGTGGTGAAACGGTAATCGATGCCATAGACCTGACTGAAGCGAAAGCCCCAATCGTTGTGCTCGGTTTGGACCGTATCGGGAACTCGCTCGAAACGAAGGACGAGCTGATCCAGTTCGAGCCGCCGTGCAGGAACGTAGTACGACAGGGGAAAGTTCGAGTGCTTCGAAGTCCCCCAGCCATAACCTGGATTCGCCCAACCATATACCTTTATTCGCGCTTGCTTTAAGAGTGGACAGGCTTTCCACAAAGCCTTCTGAAGCGGGTAAGCGGGATCCATGTCCGGAACTCCGATAGGCAAGGTACCGGCTGATCCCGTCCATTCCGTAAAAGGAAAAACTGAGTCGAGCGGTTGGGGATAGGAACGACGTCCTTGACCGGGTGCCACCACTGGTGGTGGAGTCTGCATCGGCACGGTCTTCAATTGTGAGTCATCCGCTTCCGGTGTATTGTCGGCTGCTTCAATCTGCTGTCCGTTATCGGGGAGCGCTGCCAGCGAAGCCTCTTTGAGGTACCCGTGCATCGGCACAGGAGGCTGTACTTCGATGGATTGAGGAATATTCGCGCTGCTAAAGTCTAACTTTGATGCACTGGCGGGCTGACCGCTGAGGTACAAGAGCGCAAGTAAGATTGATAGAAACGCCGAGAGTTTCATGCGACCAGCAGGACGCCAAAGGATAGAACGACGAAAGGATCAAATCACTTGCCAACAGGGCTATTGATACTTTCTTTATACGTGAGACTAGCATCATTACAGTTCCCTTACAACCGGAGAGTTATTGTTGTTCAGCGATAAGTGGGCGTAGTTTGGCAAATTCTTATCTCTTCATGTTCGCGTGAACGCGAAGGGGGAATTGTCATTAGTCTCCGCCTACATCTGCGTGTCCCGAGTTCCGTTTACCAATGGTCTTATGCATCGTTTAGTTGTATCTTCTCTGGCAGCGCTAGGCATCATATGCCTCCAGGCGTTTCACCCGGCAGTCGCTCAAGAGATGGAAGCACCTCCTGCCGCACTGCTGCAACCGCATATGGTGCTACCGGCCAAGAAGGACTCAGTCTCACAGATCCCTCGCGGATTGGATGCCGCACCACTGGCGATGGCATACATTGAGCCCGAGGAGAAGCAGACCCTGGCACAAAATGAGCCACCGGCACCACCAACTAGCACCCAGACTCAGGAGCCGCCGCCCTTTGACTACAGCAAGCTCCCCTTGACTAATGCCACCACATATAGCGCCAATCCGCTGAAGTATTTCAAGCAACAAATGCTGACGCGAAACTTCAGCATGCCCGACTATCAGCCACCGGCTTATCCAACCTTTCCCAGGCGTGCTCCACCGCCTGCCCTGGATCCGGTCTTCCCCAGTCAGGAATTCCTTGGCACTAACGCTCAGGCCCCTATGGGGGTGAACGATTACAACTACGCGACGTATCCTGTGGAAACATACCTCTGGAAGAACTGTCCGATTCTTCGCAAGAATCGCATTCGCGTCTACGGATGGCTCAACCCTTCGCTCAATTATGGAACGTCGCACCATTCCAATTTTCCGATGTCCTACATCGTCGCTTCACGAAGCGTACACTGG
>JAJPJO010000011.1 GCA_021324135.1 Pseudomonadota bacterium | reverse complement strand
TTTCTCTCAGGCAAACGGTCCTTGTCATTGGCACAGATTTTGAAGCTGGCGCAACGCTTCAATTTAGCTCCTTCAGCCTTTATCAGCGCGAACGAGCTGAAAGCAACAAGTTAGAAGTGAGTCACTGCGCAACTTATTGTAAGAGCGCAAATGCATATGACAAATACTCTCAAGGAGTCGGGCATATCCGTATCGACCCGAGCAGACAGTCAACACTCATGGCTGACTGGCTTATCATTGATTTGTGACTTGCTGAGTAGGCTGGGCGCGTCACCGCGCCCGAGCCCCTCCAAGAACCGTGCATGATAGTTTCCCATCACACGGCTCGTGCATCCGACCCTGCAGTCGGCAGGGCTTTTCTACTTCGTCGCATGCGTGGTCGTGTCTTGCCTTTTTTCTGCCGTTCTTGCCAATACTCTTGGAGTGCGGGATCATCTGGACTAGCAGTCCCCTTCACTTTTGTGTGTCGTTCAATTTGCACTGACGCGACATCAAAAAGATAAAGAGTTTGCTGGCCTTCCTTGGCCTGAAATCTCCAGCTTACATTGCCTTGTTCGCCGAAGTATTTCCTTGCGATCCAATATTTACCCTTCTTTGGGTGGCGTCGCAAGCACCATCTCCAAAGCATCTTCCAAAGTTCGCATGAAACGTAGGCAAACACCCGTTTGCTCACGACATGTTTGTAGTGATTCGACCATCCGAGAAGGATTTGATTGAAGTGTCGAATGACGGTAACGGCTGTCACTTGTCTGTGGTGGCTCAACCACAAGCGTAACTTCGCAAGGAATGATAGCACCTTTTCCTTTTGTGGTTTGATGAGGCATTTGCCTCCTTGGTGAGCAATTGAGAAACTCAAGAAATTGAACCCATCGTTAATGTGAACAATCCTAGTTTTCTCTGGGTGCAATGCTAGACCTCGCGGTTTGAGCCATTCTTCAATGGTCGATTGGGCGGCTTCAATCTGTTCGTAGGTTCTTGCGCAAACAATCAGATCGTCAGCATAACGGACATAACCGTATGCTGGTCCCAACTGCTGCTGCAATCCATGAAGTGCCACATTCAAAAGCAACGGAGAAATGATTCCCCCTTGCGGCGTGCCACTGTCAGTGGTGTGAAAGAAATCAGCCTCTACATATCCGGCTTTGAGCCACTCCTTGATTAAGTATCGCCCGGGCACTGGACCGATCATTGCAAGTATGTGTTCATGTGAGATTTGATCGAATGCACTTTTCAAATCAGCGTCTAAGACCCATGGACGCGTGGTGCGCCGGTTGAGATATTTGAAGCAGTGTTCAATTGCATCATCAATACTTCTGCCGGGGCGGAAACCGTAACTGTTGCCCTCGAATTGGGCTTCCCAACACGGTTCCAGTGCATTCTTCACAATTGCCTGTCCGACTCGGTTTCGTAATGTGGGGATTCCCAATGGTCGTTTTTGTCCAGGCTTTCCAGCTTTTGGGATATAAATCCGTTTCGCTGGTTTAACTTTCCAGACAGTGAAACGGCCCATGCTCCGAACGAGAGCCATACGCGCTTCGGGTGTAAGAGCTCGCTCGCCATCAACGCCGGCAGTTTTCTTGCCTTTGTTCTTTTGAGTCACTCTTCGGACAGACACAAGCAGGTTGAAGTAGCTGCGCAGCATCAGTTTCATGAGGCTACGAACCACATTCCACCTCTGCTCGCGCGTGGCGCGGAATATTCTTTGTCTGAGTTTGTTGATAGACTTAGTGATGTAATCCCATGGCATGAGATTCCACTCCGAAGCCTTACCGGCTGCTCCGATACTGTTTGCAGTTCCATCTTTCACAGACGTTCACTCCCCAACATTGATTCTTCCGCGGGACACCCTCTGGAATTCAGCCGCCTTTCGGCGTGGGCATGGTTCCCTATCTTTTCGATTACAGAAAAGCATTTGCTTGTTCCAGAATCCTATACCTCCTGGACGTTAGCCGTTGCTTGCGCGCCGATTACTCGTGAGCTATACGAGAATCCAAAAGGCTTATCACGTTCCGACTAAATGATTAACGATCGGTTTAGGTCCCATCTATACTCCGGCGGGAGTGTAGCCTCCCCGATGCTTGCTTCTGAACACAAGCATCCAACCCGCTTCCCGTTTTGGGCATGGTGTTTCAGCCACTTTCACCATTTCAAATATCACGGAGCTGAGAACTTACGATGATTTGCTTTCGCTGACCATGCCGATCTCCTTTCAGTTCTTGACTCACTTGTGGCTCGGAGTTTCGAACTTTTCGTGCCCTTCTCTCGACTGCGGTCATTGCTTACTGGCAGCCTGGGCGGACTCTTTAGAGTCTTTTACGGAAGGACAGAGCGTGGAGGAGCTCTGAGATATACTCTAGTCATTTAATCGACCTCGTGTCGATGATCAGAACTATTTGGCACGATTTTTTCAAAATTAACTGTCAGTCAAGGGACTCAATTTTCAAAATTATTTGTCAGTCCTAAGTGTTAGCTGGGATTACCATAGCATGCAGCTTAGCAGGTTCTGACGCCACCAGATTCAATACCGCGCAATGCCGAACAAGTTTGAAAAGAGTGTGCCAAATAACTCTGAAGATTTGATGCCAAATAATCCTGAAAGTCACACCTTCGTCGTTCCACTGATGTGATTACCTCGACTCTAGGATTCGGGGATATGGTTACATGGAGTTCATTTTCGTCAATCATAGCCTAGTCATACTCCTGTGAATACGCCGAGGCGTGTCCGGTATTTAAGGGGGCAAAGATCACTCAATGGTTGAAAACCTTTGCGCAGCCTGATCTTTTTAAGTCCCAGAGCTGCGATCTTTTTCTTGCTAAATGATAAGCTAAGAATAGTGACTTCTGAAGGACACAAGACGCAAAAATTCAATTTGAGCCCAAGAGACAAATCGCTATAAACAATCATTCAAATCGAATCATCCAACTGAAAAGAGGACCGGTCACAGCGATAGCACTATCAGTTATCACTTGCGCTCTGCTCTCTTCCTATTGTTATCAACATTTTGATGCCTTTTGTCTAGACGCAGCGCTTGCCGAAACTGCCAGTATTGCTCAGAACATGGAACAAGCCCGACAAGATACGGCTTTGACCCCTGCGCCTGGTTGTCTCGACTTTTGTACGAGTGACTTATACAAGACTTTGGAAAATCCGAATGCCCTAGGTGTTTACTTCAAAGATCAACATGCAGCGGAACGATTATGGCGTGGACCAACCTATGCGGCTGAATTCGCTGATGGTAACCGAATACATCTGTATCCAAACAAACAAGCAACAATGCCTCAATACTGGACTGAGCGGATTACCCTTCAAGGAAGCGGACAAGGGATGATAAAAGAGGCAGCGCTACTAATCGCGCTTTGCTCTGCGAACCTAACTGACTACAATGGCATCTCAATAAAACTCCTCGGACCACAAGGGAATCGAAGGCTTAATCCAGGTAGCATCAGCAGCGCCGGTGTCTCTTACCAGCTTCTCAAGCAACAACACACGTACATTCTCGTTATCCAACCATCGCGAGCGTTGTCGGAATCAAAATGCGCGACAATGTAGCTGTGCCTATTGATAAGATTAGCCGTTGTTCGCCAGCTCAGATTGATCATAAACGCACCAGAACCGTCATCTTCCCGACAATCCTTATGTGAGCGATGAGGAGGACATCACGACATCAGCACTCGTCCTGGGTGCGACTGAAACGATCACCGCGGCTGGGGGACTGAATTTGACGGCGAGTTTCGGGTACGATTCCGTCGGCAATGCCAATGTCTTCTTAATTTCCGAGTCTCCAAATGCTTAAAGGGAAGGACGTTCGCGAATATTCCGGCGTTCCTTGTTCCCGGATGCACACAGGCAGTGAGAGTGTTATCGACTTGCGATGAAACGAAATGATTATGTAGCAATCTATTTTCTGATCGCTTCCAGAAGACCACCTAAAAGTCCTTTTTCAGTCAAATCATCAAACAATAGCATCATAATCGTCTTCTTCGCTCCTGCGGTTTTGGTCAGGTCCGCAAAGAAGATCGCACCCTCATTGGTGTAGCCGGTTTGGAAGACTACTACTCTCAATTTGTCTTCTGGAGCGAGTTCCGCAATGGCTGCGCCAAGTATGCTCTTGACCCGGGGTTGATTGGCCGTTAGTCCGTCCGAAATTATAGCTAACAGCATGGGTTTCTTGCGATCACCCTTACGGTAGGCATCTAGTGCTGCTTTCAACACTCCAGAAAGATCTGTGTTGGCAACTGGAATTGTTCTATCGACAGCACGCGTGATCTCATCAGCAGTCGCATGATTTAGTAGCTGGTAATCCTCGTTGAAGAGCCCAAGAGTCATTCGCGAACCGCAGTTCTTCTCGATGGATCGTGCAAACCCATTTATCTCGGGCTGCACCCACTGCCATCGAGTTAGGTCTTTATTGCCCAAGTCGCGGGTCATGGAGCCCGATCGATCCAGAAGAATGGTGACATCGTACTTCCTTAGTTCTTGCCAGTCTGTCGAGTCGTTCAGTTTATTCGATTCCCTGTTTATGTTCTGAATCGGCTTATTGTCAGCTCGCGCGCGCAAACTCACCAAATACTCTTTCCCTTTTCGCGATATGTTTAGCGAGAAACGATTCCCGGTTACGTTGCCTTTGAGTACGGTGTCATCAGCACAGACTCCCGCATAAAAGGCAGGTGAGCCGGGGCGCACTTTGAGGATCTTTGCAGGAAGCTGGCGGCTCTCCAACATGATACCGCTACCGACACAGTACTCGGCCAATGAGTCCACATGCCCATATAACTTGATCTTGCCTTTCGAGTCATTTTCTTCTTTGTCACGCGAACTTGCTTCTTTAGCGATCAGACTTGTGCTTGCCAATATTACCACAAAGCACCACAGGACCATGATTCTGAGTCTCTTCGATGTAGCGCGCATCATCTGCTGCTTCCCACCTTCTGCGATTTCCTTTTCTGAGCATTTGAGTTCTTCACTGGAAACGAAAGTGTGCCTGCCTTCGCACGCAAGGGTTTCTCGTCCGGGATCAAGTGAGCGTCGTTTTCATCGCCAAGATTTTCATAGTTTTGCACATGCGTATTGCTGAACTTTGGCACCAATCGCATGGACGAATTGCTATCTCTTTGGTTCGGCAGATCACTTTGCTTGTGCAGTAGACGATCCAGCTTTTTCGAACGCGATTCAGTGATCAGACTCTCTTCTCGTTCGAGATCGGTGTAAGCTTGCCGAATTCGTCTGTCCGCTTCAGTTTGGGAGAGGCCTGTCATTGACTGAATTGCACGAACTCGGGAGTCGAACGACTGCATTGCGCTGTTTTTTTCGGCTCCCTCTTCGTTAAGGAGTCTTTGACGACCTTCAGATACCTCTTTGCTCAGAGGCTCGGACGGCAGATCTTGTTCTTTATCTGTCTGCGCGGCAAGTCCATTAGAAATCGCCGCTCGAGCCTGTTGTGCATAGGGTACAATCTGGCCGGTGCCTGTCTTAATTATGTAATCGTATTGCGCCCGTGCTTCATTGGTTCGACCAGTCTTGGCAAGGCAGTTCGCAAATATGCACCTGGTGTTAGTGTCGCCTGGATGGCTTTCCAGCATGCGCCTCGCGATCATCATCGCCGTCAGGTAATTCTTTTTCATGTATACTTGGCGGAGTGTCTCCGCATCGTCAGCCGCAGCCACGCAATGCGCACAAGACACAAGCAGCAAGACTAGAATCAGTCTATTGCGATTCGTTATCTTCGCCCAAGTCGACATAGCAAGCTCATCAAACCGTTTACTGTACATTTGTTATTGCTCTACCAATATTAGCGCCAAACGGGTCATGACGGCATGCAGAGGCCAAAATATTCAGAATCGCTTCTTTGCTCAATTCTAAGATGTTCACTATCCCTTTTGCTTGTCTTGCTTGCTAACTTTTCAAATCCATCTGTCTGTCGCGCTGATGGAAGAAGCATTCACAAAGACGCAGTGGATGCATACATGAGAAGAGATTATAAAACCGCTGCCTATCTTTTTGAGGCCTGTGCATCATCAAACACGAACACGGTTGGGTCGTGTCTGTTTGCGGGACACTCCTACGCTTACGCTGGCAACAGGGACAAAGCTATTGCGATGTACAGAAGAGTATGTGAAATCGCACCTGGCTCTAACGAAGCAAAGGTCGCTGAGGGCTATTTGGCTAAGCTTGGTGCCCCCGAGGTAGCGGCAGAGACAAGGCGTTCAGCAGCAAAACGGGTGGCTGAACATACAAAATTGCAGGGCACAACTTCAGGAACTGCGGCATCAAAACAAGCACAACCAGAAACGAAAGTTCAGAGGGCCATAGCTGCGGCGAAGAAGAAACCGCTGCTGGATAGAATCGTTGTTGTTCCACCACGAATGGGCCATCCTCCGGTGGATCAAAGAACGATCAACACAGTCAAATTTACCATTCGTGGGCTTCCAGAGACGGTCTTCAAGATTTTGGAAGAAGCCGGAGTTACTATCTACGTTGCGCCAAATGCAATGGATGTCTGGCCGGATGCTGTTAACG
>JAJPJO010000092.1 GCA_021324135.1 Pseudomonadota bacterium | reverse complement strand
GAGTTTTTGGTAGGGACAATCTGGCTCCGCGAGAGTTTGCGCGACGAATTGCCGCGCTCCGGCGGCTTCCTGCGCGCCGCAATTTGGAGAACGGAGAGAAACAGAAGTCATGAGTTCAGGAGATTTCGGTGTCGTATGATCCTGTGCGCGAAGAATTGGGGCAGCTCAAGCTGTTTGCTGACCGCTTCCTCGTCCCGGTTTTCGTGGGAACAATTGAAGACCCGCAACTTGAGACCTTATTGGACAGCGGTTGGTCGCTCGCAGCTGCAGATCGGGTAGCTTACTTGGCAATTATCTTTTGGAGTCAGTGGATGACGTCATTTCGACCCAGACGGTATTTGATTCGATTTTTCCAGAGAATACATTTGCGTTCTCAGGAGGCGAATTGCCGTGGTCGCTGTTTGAAGGCAGAATGCCAATGTAAGAAACTGTGATTTGGTATCGGCCCGGTTTCTTTACAAAGCTCGATACATATTCGGTTAGCGCGAGCTGACGCCCGTAAAAAAAACCGGGAGGTAGCCGCACCCACCATTTTTGCGCTTGGCGTTTTCCATACGGGCTTTCGTGTAACATGAATTCTGGCCCTACTTTCCTCCTCGATGTTTCGCGAACCTCGATCGCAAAATTCGCAGCGACGCCCAGTTCTGGATGGCCCAGTTCTTCGCTATAAGACGAGAATCCAACCCAAATCTCCTTTTGAGTCGTGTTTCGTAGTTCCACATGGAGAGGTACAGTGTGGCCAATTTCAAACGTGGCCTGCGGCGACGAGATCTCCAACGAGAGCTCTTCTCCGTTGAGGCCAACGCTTGGAAGCGGGGCATTACTCGATGTGGGTGAGACACATACGAGCCCGACAAGAACCATCAGATATGGAGCTAGTGAGGTATTGGATCTGTTCCACATGCTGATACCGTCTGCCTGTCCGACGCTGTAAGATCTAGATCGATGCCTGCTTCTCCGTTCCGATGCCTAAATTCGTGGATCATTACAGTTAGCTGTTGGCCCGGCGTCAGAGCTCCGAAGGATGGACCAATTACATACATCATAAACTGTCCTCCAGGTCCGCTCAGTGTTAGTGCTGGGGTGTCCCCATTTCCGACCCTCTGCAGTGGATCTCTGATTTGTTGCGCCCAAATCGAGTAAGAGAAATCCAGAGGGTCCTGTAGGAGCGGGTTGGGCGGAGGTGCAGCTATCATCATAAGCCCTAACGCGGTGCCCGGATATGCTCAATTCGTTTCTAGCATTTTCATTGGGTGTGGCTCTCTACTAGCTTGAATTTTTTGAACTTCAACTCCGCCAAAAGCGCCATGAGCCGGATGTCCACCATACCAAACGCTCCACTGAGAGGAGCCTTCGAGTCGCAATTCTACGTCGGCATATTTATCGTAGAATTTATCTGGAAAACTGACGGAGCATTTGGGTTCCAGGGGAGGGCGATCAGTCCTATAGAAGCGCAGCAGTATATTCAAGTCTGTCGTAGCCGCGTAGGAGTGACGTATAGCCGGGTAGAAATGCCAAAGAATGACCTGTGATCGGATTTTCTCTTGGGCTACTTCGTCCAGCTTTGAGTTGGAGTCAAATTGAACACTTACCACGCGTCCCCTCGCATCAATTGATATGGACAGTCGCAACTCGTCTGGCAGTGGAAATGGCGACGCGTCGAATTCAAATCGGTCAGGCAGGTCTGACAGGACAGGGTCACCAAAAGCCTCGTGAATTGAGTCCAACGACCCAACGCTGCTTCCATCGGAAAAGATCAAATTGGCCTCAGTAACGACAGCACTCTTGGGGATCTCACGAGTGCCGAGCAAATTTGTTCCTTCTAGCGCAAATTTCGTTCCGGGCGCAATAGCCGCAGTCCAAATATTAGCCAAAAAAGAAGTAAATATATAAGGTGCAGGAGGTCCATAGCGCCCAACATAGGGGATCGCAAAGAGAGTATTGCCGTGGCCATCCAAGTAGCTTATGCGTAGAGCGGCCTGCTTCAACGGTTTGCCTGTTTGATTTTCAAGAATAAGGCGACCAACCGTGGCTGACATAAAGGATAAATTGTGCCCTGACTCTTTCAGCTTTAAGCTGGAGCCAATTTCGAGTGGGATCTCGAATCCAGAGCAATAACTCTTCTGCGCTTTTGAATTCGTGGACACTACAAGGCACATAATTGCGACACTCGAAATGACCGTCATTCGCTTCATGTGAAACCTCCACAGCTGAAAGGCACAACTATGCCGGTAGTTTGCAACTTGCCAGCAGTATCTGTATATTGCAGACCGACCTGCATAAAAAATTGCGAAGCGGAGGGACGAGGAATGGTCTGCTCCCCTCAATTCGCAGGGAAGTGTATATGATTCTAGCGAATGAGGAGGAGAGGCATGTCGAAGAGGAAGTATAACGAAGTGGAGATGATCGGGGCGTTGAAGCAGATGGAGCTCGGCCCATGCCGTCTGCTCCCGAGTTTCCCCCCCGCGTTTCCGAGTTTCGTGCCCGAGTTTCAATGGCGAATGTCCACTCGCTGAATGCAGCCACCATTGTAATAGACGCGCACCTTTAAGCCCGGCCTGACAGGCCCATTGCTAAATGGGGCGTTGTGAAAGCAGGGGGTGGCGTCTAGGGCATTATAAGAGAAATCTACGCCGCTCACAGAAAAGGATTCCCAAGCTTGGCCTAATGCAGGAGCGGGATGAAAATTCTCAACAATGCCCTCAACCACAGTGCTCCTGCCGACTTTGTAGTCATGCCAAAGTCCAAGGAATTCGGGCACAAAAGTTACAGACCCTATGAGCAAGAACAGCGCCGCAAGCCCACCCAATGCAACTCCTGCAACGCGATACATCGGCTTAGTTCGTGCATATCGAACAAGAAGCAGCTCTAAAATGACAAACGGTAAAGGTTGAAGAACCATCCTCCAGGGGAACGACCCAGGTCCAATCTCAAAAACAATGTCGTAACCCAAAGGATGCATGGTCGCTCCTGAATTGGAATAGAAATCATCCACATGGCGTTCTCAGCTCTTCAATAACATGCCGGTTGTAAATAGAGTGAGCGAAAGGATGCGGATTTTGGTAAGGATTCTAATTGATGCATCTTCGCCGTATCGCTCTACGTACAATGCCACAACCCTACCAGGAAAAAGAAGTGCCATTCGCGACGTAAAATTGGTCGATATCGGGAGTTGGTCGCGAAGGTAAGTCGTGCCGAGTCGGTAAGAGGCAACGCCCAAAAGCGCCGCCACACATAGCGGATTTCCGAGCGTAGAAATGACAAATTGTCGCACGTCAGCTGGAACTGTCGAGAGAAACAGGTACCATATATAAGCTCCGACAAGGGTTTCGGGCACCTCAAAAGCCATCCTTCGCCAACCTCGGATGTAAGGAAATACAAAAAGGCCCGTCCGCTCCGACCAGTACCAATGCGATAACTTTTTCACGGTGTTTAAGGCGCTGCGCACCGCGCTCCCGGTTAACCACCACACTCAGCGTTAGGCCGGACCGCCTGGGGAATCGGCCGGACCTCCCACGTGGTGGCCGGGCAGATGGCCACGGCGACGTTGGAGGCGACCATACCCCCAGGCCATGAGAAGGCAGCCTAGGCTGATGCCCATTAGGATGAAATAGGTGCTGTTGAGAGGCGCGCTCTTGGTTAGTTCACGCTGCCCTTGATAGGAGATTAGGACCCCAAGGCTGAACAGAAAGGCCATTACCAAAGTTCGATCCACCACACTGAGTTTGCGCCCTCTTATTTTGCTCGCCAACACAGAGGCCACCGCGAAGAAGAGCGTCGAAGATAGGGCGTAAAGACGCGAGACGGGCATGGTGGGATTCGCCATCACATGGCCGCTCCACAGACTTATCAGACCATTCAGAACCGCGAGGCCCAGAAAGCCGGCCATCACTTTCAGCCATCGGTTCATGGTTACGAACATAATGGGGATCGACACGATTAGGAAAACTGGCGTAACAATGGCGATGTGTCGACCTGACCACGAGCTTCGGTCAACCGCTCCTGGAAAGCACAGCCCTATCACACCGCCAAAAAACATGGCTGCGATCACGAAGCCGATGACTACTAGCGCCGCCAGCTGGAAGCCGCTCTTCACCTGCGACATCGCTTTTGGACTTTCCATTGAATCACCGTGGGACAAGGCAGCCGATAACCTCAGCTCCCGCCAGACCAGCATCAATGGCGGCTTTTAAGGAAGCTTCGAGCCCTAGGTTCAGTGCCTTACTCGCCGTGCCGAGCAACGACTTTAGCCCGCCTGAAGAAGAGCTAAGCGCTTGAGGGAGTCCGCCTTTCCCGGCAAGGTTGAGGGCTAGTATGTTCGATGTCCGTCTGCCAAACGTCGTCGTGGTACCTATCGCTGAATTAAGCAAGTCGGGTGTTGACGTGCCCGCCACCGTAGCTGCGTCCTCGAACGAGCTGGCGACGGCTGAGTACGCGCCCGTAAATGTATTTCCGTCAACAACCTGCCCTAAGAAGCTATTGCCGAAGTTGGTCCCCCCGGTTAGGCCAGTAAGGTCAGCTATTTCCCCGGCGCTATAATTTTTTCCGTTTTGAATGAGGCACTGGTTGAAGGTTTGGCCGGGGGCGCGGATGCCGAGAGTGAAGCCGCTGCTATTGCCG
>JAJPJO010000077.1 GCA_021324135.1 Pseudomonadota bacterium | reverse complement strand
GGGAATGGCTGCGTTCCACTTGTTTTCCGCACACAAAACCCTGAGCAGACCCTGGAGAGTCTGCGTCGCCTTCTGAGGATCTACAATTCTTTGGCTGCGCATGCTACCCATGCTGCTCGCGTACATGGGCCGGGAGTTCATTGAGCCTGGAATAGACGTCTCTGGCAATAGGTCGGAAGAGGTGTTTTTCCGCACCGCAGCGGGGTCTTCAGGAAGGTTACCTAATGCCTGCCGATAAATCCGCTCTGCCTCGACAAAGTCGTGTTGTTCTTCAAGCGCCTTCGCCTTGCTCATATCCTCTTCCCAGGTCGTCAGCTGGGCGTATATCGCAGGCGAGCCGTAGAATGCTAAGAGCACAAACACAAGCGCGTAACTGAAATGTCTGGATAAGCCCTTCTCAAACCAAGGATTGAGTTCGGCTTGCTTCAATTTCCTTTGGTGTAGCAGGTGTTTCATGATCTTCTCTGATCTGTCTTGCACCGAGTAGTGACCTATTTCTTGGTTGTCACTCAGCTGCCCTGTCCCGGTTCCGGCCTAAGTATAACTTTTCCGGGAGGTCTGCGTTAGTCGTCAATGAGTGCCATCTTTAACTGATGATTTCTGCCCCGCTGACGTTTTTTGATCAAATCTTTAAAGCAGCCAGCCGTTTTAAGAAGAGCCGCTCTGTCTTACGACCCGCGGCTTGCTTCCATGCCTGGCTAATAGCCTAGCTCGAACCCCCATCGTCAAGGCAACCCGCTTCGCGGGCGGCTTCGCCGTTTATGTAAAGTCCAAGATTATGCGAAGTGCTCGCGCGATCACTAGTCATAACCTGCATCAGTCGAACGCGGATACCTACAATCGCTTCACATAATTCGCCCGCCTTGCTTTCCATGCAGGCAAAAAGCCTACCAGCCAGGAACCCGCGACAAGACCAAGCCGCCTCCGGCGGTCGCTCCGCGAGTCTTGTCGCAGGACCCCTTCTGGCTGGTATTCTGCATGTGCTGCATGGGCTGCGGCGGGCTCGTGGTCAGAGATCAGCTGTCGGTTACGCAACGAACATTTCTCGCACGCAAGCTTGCTATCAATTTGTCTGACACAGTGACTTTTCGATGCGCAGCATTGACGGATCTAGATGCCGGTGCGGCTGAATGGGCTGGTCTTCGCTTGTTCGATCTGTCTTCGATTTCGCTCCATCATCTGCTCTCGCTTCGCTTGAATGGCGTCTGCTCTGGCAGGCTGACCAAGCTCCTTCCAGACACTACCGGCAATGTGAGGATATACCGCCATGTATTGCTCGGTAAATTCATTGTCGGCGAGGTCCGCATATTTCAATGCAAGTGCTGAATTTCCGCAGTCCAGTTCCAAATTTGCGATCGTGATTAGCTCCAAGCAAGTCATTTCGGGGAGGACGTTAACTGCCCGGTCGAGCCACTTTTGTGCTTCGTCCGTCTTGCCGAGATGAATGAAAGCTGTGGCTGCATTCCGGTAATAGTCCATTCTCTGGGTTGCTGGCGGCACGCAGCCCAGGCTTCGTCCGGCAAACTCATCGGTCCGGCGCTCGAATATCTTGGCTCTTGCTATGGATGCATCTGCCAGTACAGACCAGTTTCTAACCGAGCTGGCAATTCTAACAAGGTTATCCAGAGCGCTCACCGCCCGAGTACTATATGGCGCTTCGACGCATGCTTCCGAATATTCCTTTTGCAGCTGCTCTAATTGTTTTGATGCGTCAGCTTTGGGGTCAAACACTACTCTTCTACGCTCGGAAGGATAGGATGGGTCAATGTAATCAGGAGGCAGCTTCTGCGTCTTCTGAATCAAGTCTGCGTCTTGCTCATCGCCAAGTTTGCGAAGCAGAGCGAGTGAAACCCAGCCGATTGGACGAACGTCTATGTCCTCGGTATCAGCTCGACCGAGCTTCTTCCAGAGTTTTGGCAGAAGTCCTGATGTTGCGTAGGAGGTTCGTAAATAGCCTACGTACAATTTGTAAATGCGAGCGGACTCGAGCAAATGTTTTTCTGCATCGTCATTTTTGTCCATTGCAATTTCCAACTCGCCAATGCGACGTAAGGAAAGTGCAATGCGCTCATCATCCTGATCCAGACCTTTCCGCTGAGCATCCAGGATCTTTTGCAATATTTTCAATGAAACGTCTGAATGATTCTCTCTGTTCAACGCAACCGTGTACGTGACCACGTGATCGAGCGCACTTTGTGCCCTCTGCGACCGAACCACAATTGTGCGGGGATCGATTTGAAGGAGCTCATCGAGTGCCTTATAGCCATCTTCGTATTTTTGTTGGGACATGTAATATGTGACGATGTGACTCAATTGAACGGCAGCCGCTGCGCTATTTTTTCCAAATGCAGATTGCATTACCTTCAGTGCTTCCGCGAGTAAAGCCTCTGCTTCAACAGCATGCCCCTGTTTGGCCAGATCAGCGGCCAAGCCGTAGGCCCCGGGCACTAAGCCGTCAGGGAAATCCCAGCTATCGCCGGTCCTCTTATATAAAGACATTCCGCGTTTGGCGTCTTCGATCGCCTCCTTTGGTTGCTCTGCTCGCGCCTCGATTGAGGCTAATTGAATCCATGTGCTCCACGCATTTGCATCTTTGTTTTTCACAGCCATCTGAGCGGTTGTTCGAGCTGAGTCAAGTGCAGCCTTTGCGTTCTGCACTTCCCGCGCATGAATTTGCTCTGGTGTCAGATTCGGTGCTGATTGTTTTTGGTTGGCTCCTGGTGAGGCAGGGACTGAAGTGGAACCAGTTGAAATTGGCTTCGTCTCCGCTTGCGCAATTGTGCTTTTCAGTCTTGCTATTCGACCGTTCAATCGCGCCTTGCCGGGGTCAGAATCTGGTATAAGCGCGTAGGCTTCTTCAAAGGCCTTCAGGGCAGATTTTGGCTCGTCTTGTTCGAGTGCGGCGCCTTCTCTCAGGCAGATGTTCGCCCGCTCCACCTGATCAAGATTTCTTGCTTTGGAAGAGCACTCAAAAGCTTGTTTCAAATATCTTTTCTTCGCCTGCGCGCCATACAATGGACTGGTAAAGGAGAAGGAGACGTTCTCACTTTCTGAATAGCGATGGGCTGCTGCGGCATAATCTCGATTTTTGTAAGCAATGTCGCCGGCCAGGATCCATAGATCGAACGGTATGATGCTCCCGCCTTGATCCAGCGCGCGCTTGACGAAAGGCTCGGCACCGGCTGCGTTTCCATCTTCATACATGAGCCTGGCAATGTATCCGTCGATCAAGGCATAGTATCCCCCGTAGTATCGCGAGACGCCTCTATCAGAATCGACATCTGTAGTGGCACCTTTTCCCAGCTGGGACGATGCCGTTTTCAAAAACTGCTCGTTGGCTTGATTTGGCACGCCCCGGCGCTTGAAGGCTTTTGCCAACTCGACAATCTTGAATCGATACTGCTGGTTATAGTTTCGTGCCTGCTGTCCTTGATCCGGGAGAGTGGACGAACATAGTTGCACGGCCGTGTCGCCTAGCTTCTGCGCCTCCGGGAGTTTGCCCGAAAGAGCGCGAATCCGAGCAGCATCGAGAAGCAGGATTGCCTTGGCTCGCTCGAGCGCATACTTGTCTGCTGTAATGGCGGTTTGTGGTGCCGCCTCTATAAACGCCTGGTTTGCCAGAGCATGATCGAGAAGAATGCGGGCGCGCTCCAAGTCCCCCGCTTCAGCGTAAAGAACTGCAAGGCTGCGAAAAACGGACGCACCCCGGATCGCAGCACTGACCTTCTTTACCTCGGGCGATTCAGAGGAGCTTTCTGCGGGAACTGAAGATTTCATCGGTATAGCAGATACAACTTCAGTCCACGCATCATCCCTGGATTTCTGGCGATCGGCATTTATGGCCTTCTCGATTTTGATGAAGTGGCAGGCTACCGGTGTTACCTCCTTTGAGGGAAAAACTTTTGCAAGTTGATCGAGCAGGTTGTTAGACTCTGCATAGTGAGCGCGATCCGAGAGGATACGCGCCAGATTCAGCAAGGCACAAAACATATTCAACGATTTGCGTCGATGATCGTAGGTTTGGTCCTGCTCCTTGTAGATCTGCAGTAACTGATTGACGGCTTTATTAATGTCTGTTGCTTGAGACGCATTAGCAGCCGATCTGAGTAGGGTGAACTTTTCGGCGTCGGTGTATTCGCGCTCCTTGTTAGTCGCAGAAAGACCATTGAGCTTGGCTTCCACGTTCGCAGCCTCTGATGTCTGATTGAGTGCTTTTAGCGCTCCAAGCAAAGCTGTAAGCGAGCGGCGCATCGCGGCGTTCTTACTTCCCACGGCACGTTCAATCAGGCTGGCCGCTGATTGCGCGCTGTCTTTCGCTCCCTGACAATCCCCCTTCTTAAGACTCAGCTCTGCCAAATAAGATTGCAAGTCACTCTCGGTTGGAAAAAACGAGCATAACTTCTCTGCATTAAGGCGGTCCTCTTGTGTTGTGTGCGAATCATACTTTTTGAGAGCATCTTGAATCGCTTCAATCGCCTTATCCTGCTGCCCCTGTTTTTCTTGTACTTGCGCCAAACGATATGCGTAGAAAGCATAGTCCCTGACCAAATCCAGTCCTCGATTGCCTTGAGGTTGTAGGCTCAGCGTGCATTGCTTTAAGCTCATTTCGTAAACACGGCTGGCCCGCTCAAGATCGCCAATCTGCTCGAATAAACGACCAAGACTGTCCTTAGTTTCAGAATTGTAGTTGAGTTGACGGGATGCGAGAGTTTGAGTATCGAAAATGGATGCCACAACATCGCGTGCCTCTCGATTTTTCCCTTCTGCGCTGAGCACCTCCACGTAGAGTTTCGACGCGCCGCTCAGATTTCTCGCATCCTGGTACGGTGATGCGGCACCGCCACGCTTGACGGCTTCTAGCCATTTTGCACAAAGTTGGTCTGCTTCCTTCAGTCGATTTGTGGCTTGCAAATCGGCGATCAGTTTTTCTGCCTGTCCCGGTGAAAAATCGCCGAATTGCAGGTCAAAAATAGGCTGATTTATAACCAGCTTGAGATAACGTCCCGCTCCGTCCATGTCGCCAACCATATCGCTCAGAATTACAGCCGGCGCAGCCCTTTCGCTGACAGCGATCGAGTTGTCTTGCGGCAGTCTCATTGCCGCGTCGACCGATCGTCTAAGGTAGGCGCGAGCCAGCAAGTCTAGATTCTGCTCCTCCCAGTGATCTCCGCGCTCTATGGCTTCCGTTTGTGAGTCCAGGTCCGTGAGCGCATGGTTCAGATCGCTGAGCGCGGGCGTGCCGAACTTTTTGATTTCCTGCCGCTCTAAATCTATTGTTTGAACTGTGTCCGTGTTATCCAAATAAGTGAGTTTGGCGTGCGTGCCTGGAGAACCGAGAAGGAGTCGATTAAGCTCGTGCTCAGACATTCCTCGTACAGGAGTATCGTCGATTGCAATGAGTTTTCCGGAGACGGGAGGTGAGCCCGGCTTCGCCTCGGTGCCAAATGTGGTGGCAGTGTACTGTCTTTTTTGCAACCTGACGGGGATTCTTCCGCTAGCACCGGCTTTGGCGGTATCACCGTCCTCTATTGCCAGGGTGGGCATGCCGTTGGCGGCAAGCAGGCAGATAGCAAGGAGACTACGCAGGAAACTCTTGCACTGCATTTTGTTCGCCATGTCATTCCTCATCATTTAAACTCTTGATCCAGTAATCGTTTATCAAGCGAGTATTGATTATTGCCTTGACCAACAATGCGATTTGCCACGATAGCGCCTGAGAATCTGCCATTGAATGGAATCTCCACCGTTGCATTCGGTGCGTAGACCAGGGCTGTCAGTCCGTCGACTTTGATTTTTTTTGTACCCTCGTACCAAATCTGCAAGTCGGCGGGAACGTTATTGTTGATTCCAAAACTCCGGACATCACAGATGTAAGGGCCGGATGCTCCCTCATCGACAAGGAAGAATCTGAAGCGTCCCTTCTCGCTGGGAATCATAGAGCTATTAAGTTGACTTACTACGAAATCGCCCGGTTTGAGTGAAGATCGGTTGCCAGTCCTCTGGCTTAGATCACTCGCACTTGTGTGAGGAGGTTTGAGCGCAGGTGGAGCGGGCTTGAGATCGGGTGGTAAAGGAGCATAAGAAGCACCATGCCCAGCGTGAACCATTTGTGGTGGCATTTGTCTCATCGGCGGCACTGTCTTTCCGTATACCGTACCGCTCATCATGAAGTTTCCTTCGCACCGGATTGTGCCCATGCAGCACACTCCGGCGTCGCCGTGCTCTGGGTCGAGCCTGGCGTAGGGAACGCGATCTTTGGAATTAGAGGAGTCATACGAATTGATCATTGTGTTGTGCCCAAACCTGATCTCTTGAGCTGCAAACAAACCAAACCTGAGTTTGATTGGACCAGTCGATCGGACCGGCGCAACGGAGATTGACTGCGCCTCTTTCACCATTCCCAGTCTTCTGAGCAAAGCGGCCCGTTGCACCAATATAGCGTCATTGGAAACACCTTGAAGCGCACGCGAGGCGAGCACTTCTTTAAAAATCTTGTTGGATTCGGCGGCGCGACCGGTGCTCAGATAAGTATCGGACAGCTTTAAACGCCAGTCGTTATGCGTAAAATCCTCTGTGGCATTGGCCGAAGCCTTGACTCTCTTCTCGATCAAAGCTTGGGCTTTGGCAGTATGTCCCGATCTGATGTACAAATCAACGAGGTCTTCAATTATTGGATCGAGCGCCTCAATGACGGCATCACCTCCTTCAGCAAGCAGAGTGTTTATGATTGCTTCCGCGTCGCTGGTGCGGCCTGATTTTCTGCACTGCTCAATCAGGTATACGAAACTGCGCGCCACTGGCTGCGATATATGTCCCTGCATCAGCTTGTCGGCTTTTTGCCAGGCGGCTTGAAATTTTTCGAACATATTGTGCCGCAGATAAAAGTGCGCAATGTTCAATTCCGCAATGGCATTTGAGGTTACATCACCCTGCTGGAGGTCCTTCACCCTGAGCATGTATTGTTCCGCTTCTGCAATATCGCCGCTTGCTTCGCAGGTAGATGCATATCTAGATAGCGGTCCCATCAAGCTTTTGTCATTCGGACCTCTGACTGCCGTTCTGCACTCGATAACTTTCTTCCACAGAGACTTGCCGCGGTCGTCGCTTTTGTCAGCTCCGGCATTGTCTCTGTCATAACGGCGCCTCCTGCACCATGTATCGATTGCGTCGGATAGGTCACTATCCAAATTGCTGATATCGACTGACGAATTCTTTTCGGCGACCTCTTCAAGAGCATCGAATACTTGCTTGAAACGAGCATAGTCTTCGTAGTTGGATGCGTATCGCATCATAGTCGACACGCGAATTGTTTTTGCTGCGCCGACGTTAAGCTTTCTGAAAAACTCAAATGCATTATTGAAGCAATCATCTGCCTTTTGGTTCTCATGTGTGGACCGATAAGCGTACGCGGTCTGAACAAGCGCCTCGATGTAACCATTGGGATCCGAGTTTTTCTTGGAGTTTGCAGCTTCTAGTTTGTCCAAACACTTTTTCAAACGCTCTTGATTGCGATCTTCCATGTCTTTTTTCAGGCGTTCCATCCTGGCGGAAGCAGCTTCTCTCGCACTTTTGTCTTGTGCAATTGAGGACGTTGTCAGCACCGAAAAGAGTACTCCAACTGTAACAAGAACGAGGAGCTTAGTGCATCTTGAATAATTGCGGGTCCATTGCGGCATGAACAGTCACCGGCTTTAGACAAGCAGTTCATACAACATACCAGATGCCGTCGATTCTTGTCACGATGTGCCCTAACAAATCTCAAATGCGTTTCAAGATTGCAGATGAGCACCAGGAGCGGCACGCCCGTCATCGACCAATCTTTCATGATTCTTTCCCTTGTCATCTGAAGATGGGCTCTATGGCATGGAACAATGTCCAGCGGTTTGAAGATATCTGGTCAGCTGTCGGTTGCGCAACGAACATTTTTCGCACGCAAGCTTGCTATCAACTTGTCTGACACAGTGAAATGACCCTTCTTCAGCGATGGAGGAATCATCTTCTCGATAGCCTCGATTTTCTCCATCGGATCTGCCCGGAGATAGACATCGCTTGTTTGTATTTGGGCGTGACCGAGCCACAATGAAACCTTGCGAAGGTCGCCAGTAGCCTGGTAGATCATCATGGCGCAAGTATGTCTAAGCACGTGTGGCGAAACACGCTTACCCTGCAAAAGTGGGCATGTGTGAGCAGCTTCCTCGACGTATTTGTCCAGCAGGTAAGCAAACCCAGCACGGGTCATTGACTCGCCACGGGCATTGACAAACAGTTCTGGCGCGGGAGGAGTCCCGCGGACGGCGAGCCATGCTCGAACGTCAGCTGCTGTTTCTTTCCAAAGAGGCAAGCATCTCTCCTTTCGTCCCTTGCCGATCAAGCTAATTGCCGGTGTTGGATTTAGGCGCACTGAGGTTAGGAGCAATCCAGTCAATTCAGATACTCTAAGTCCCCCTGCGAAACATAGATGTAGCATGGCTCGGTCCCTGATCCCGGCTCTTGTCTCAAGATTTGGAGCGTTCAAAATAGCCTCCATCTCAATCATGGACAGATAATTTACGAGCCGCTTGTCCGCACTTTTAGTCGGTATGGCACGAATGCGACGACTTTGCTCAAGAGCAGACGGCACCCGATGCTCCACGAAGCGCATGAAGGATTTGATGGCTGACAATCTGATATTACGTGTGGTTGCAGTATTCTTCCGTTGAGACTCGATGTGCGCCAGGAAATCTATCACCAATTTCGAATCAAGTTGTTCCAACTTGAGCTCCGACGGAGTTACGTTAAAACGTTCGCTGGCGAACTGGAAAAGCAACTGGAAGGTATATGCATAGCTTTCGCACGTGTTGGGACTGGCAGCGCAATCTAAAGGAAGGCGCTCCTGTAAAAACGCAGTGATATGTGGTGCAATTGGATTCATGTTACCTCCTTTTGCATAAATGCCTGACAGGCATTTGCAATGTCATTCATTAACTCTGGTGTGGTTTCGAGGTACCAGTAAGTGCTCTTGATGTCGATATGACCCATGTATGTGCTGATGGCAAGCATGTGTCGAGTGACACGATCGCGAGAATCGGGGCACGATCTGAGGGCTTTGGTGGCAAATGAATGCCTAAGGCAATGCAGTCGTGGTCTGGGCTCATCTCCCTGTGGGTTGATACCAACGTCTTGTAAGAGTTGACGGAAGATCTTGGCGACCCTGTTGTATGTGATTTTCTTGGCTTCGTCATGTGAAACAAAAACATGATCATCACTGGATCGCAGTCGTCGTCGATGATCTAAATACCGATTCAGAGCATCGATCGCGGTTGGATGAAGAGGAACGATTCTGCTCTTCCTGAATTTGGTTTCGCGAATAAACAGGCCGTCAGCAGTAATGTCTGCCAGGCGCAGAGAAAGTGCCTCGGAAATTCTTAAGCCAGTCGATGCTAGCAGTCCTAGCAATGTGCTGTAGGTGAGCGGACGAAGAGAATTGGAAGGACCAAGTCGTTTTGACTGCATGATGAGCTGCACTATTTCTTGATCGGTGAAGATGTACGGCCTTCGTCGATGTCTCCTGCTGCAAAAGACTTTGTCGGGTGGAACCTCATGGCGTTCGTCCTCTGCGTGCAAGAACAACGCAAATTGAATCAGGATGGACAGGCGTCTTGCGCGTGCGTTTGCGGAAGCGCCCTTTGAAGCCCAGTCGATGGCAGTCTTACTCACCACATAATTGTCGCCACGCTCAATGGCATACTCGATGTAATGCCGCAAGTATTTTTCATGACTCTTCAGTTTGTAACCTAGTTTCCGGCGTATTGACAAATAAGCGTGCAATGCATCAATTAGCATGTCTGCACCTCCGGCCACGGCATTGCGACCTCCGTGAGAGATGTGAAGTCGACCTTTGCATACACAGCCGTTGTGTCGATGGAGGCATGCCGCAAAATTGCTCCAATGGCTGGGAGTGACATGCCATCTTTCAACATACTGGTTGCTACAGAATGCCTGAAAAGATGCGTTCCTTCCAGAGGGGCATCGATTCCCGTGCGGCGCAATGATCGGACAACTGCTGATCGGATTGCCTGGCGCGAAATCTGACCAAAGGGAGCGACTGTCGTGATGAACAGATATTCGCTCGAGACTTCCCGACGGAAATGAATGAAGTAGTGCAAGATTGCATCACCAACATCTTGCTGCAACGGTAATCGTGTCTCGTGCCGGTTTTTTCCTGAGACTATCACAGTACTCTGTGACCAATCGAAATCGTCAATCTTTAGTGCGCTGACATCACTCGCTCGAAGACCGAGCCTGGCCATTAATAGCAACATGGCTCTATCCCTGGATTCTACTTCATCGCCCTGATCACACGAATTGATCAATTTCTCGATCTTTTCGGCTGGCAGAAATTTAGGCACGGAAGCCAGATTCCACCGAGCGACAGACGGAATAGCCTGATCGAGCGTGCTAGCACAGTCACCTTTGATGATTAGAAAGCGAAGAAACATTCTTATTGCTGTCGTCATGTTTCTCCATGTACCTGAGCTGGAGTGTCTGACTTGGTGCAGCAAGAAGTTTCGCACACCCTTAGCGTTAAAGCTTTTGGGGTCTGTCCCCATGGCTTGTATCAGCTTGATCACCGATGCGCGATATGAACCGAGCGTGCTGTCCAAAGTTCCACGGTGTGTCCTCATCCATTGGTTGAACTCCTCAACAAGAGCCAATGCGTCATCTTGAGGGTACGGCGAACTCAACTCAACAACACCACGGGACTCAAGAAAAGTCACGAAAATTCGAGCATTTACTTCCGCCCGGTTGTACCTACCGCTTGGATAACGAAGAGCGCCGCGCTTTGCGAGGTGCCGTCTGAACTTAATCAACGCAAGTTGATCAAGCTGCTCAATGCCTAACTTCTGCCGCCTCGCCCAAGCTGCAAACCGCACGGCGCCCTGTAGTTTGCGCATTATCATGTTTCGTCCATGTCCGCGATTCTCAAGCCAAGAGACGAAATCGTCGAGATATGGACTGGGAATCAGTGATCGATATCGTTTGACCGTGTGCGGAGACTTTAAATCTGTTATCAACATATTCGCACTCCTTATCGAGCTGTGAAAGGTGAATAGAGCAGAAGCTCCTGTAAGCAATTACTCCCTCGCACGAGACTCTCAAGCGGTATGCTCCGTCCAGTCCCAGAAAGACGCGGGAATGCTGCATTCGCTCGCTTGATCTACCGTACGATAAGACAGATTATCTTGATGGCTCCCAGCCGGGTCTAGACTCATTCACTCTCAGCGGGTTGTCGCTCTACTGACACTCGTCCATAAGGAAATAGTCGCGAGTAGCTAAAGATGAACACAAATTTCTCAACACTGTTTAGATCAGATGGCAATGGTCTGAATGGAGCTGAATTCGTAATTGCCTTCATGATCGCGTCATCGGCAATGGCTGTACTTGATGAGCGTTCCAGTTTCAAGTCGGTCATTCTGCCATTTCGATCAATACGACAAGAGGCGCGCGCTTCCTCTGGCGCTTGAAGCTTGGGTGGAAACCATGCCCGCTTGACTCGCCGTACTAAATCATCGTTGAAGTCATTCAGGTGTTTTGAACTAGATGATGTCTTGCCTGATGTAGGCTGCTGACCTTGCTGATTGTGTGAGATAAATTCATTTTCGAGATCGTCGGCTTTGTAAGCACCTGAGTGTGCTCGCAAAAGCCGCCCGTAGTCTAAGATAATATGCTTTGCCAATTGTTTATCGTAGCGTCCTTTCGCTCTGCGAAGAGCATAAACTGCACGTTCAAAGTATTCGATTGCCTCGATTTCGCCACGATTACGCAAGAATTTCTTTGCTGTTTCATAAGCGCGTTCAGGCGTAATGTTGTCATTTTGCGGAATTTCAACATCGGGAAGAGGTGCTCCGGCAGGTAATGTTCCTACAGTCTTTGGATAGCGACAATTGTGTCCTCCAGGGGGAAAGACTTCTTTGGTCTGAGCCATTTTCTCTTCGAGTGTCGAATTTTTCTTTCTTGACTGATTCGGACATGGAGCAATCAGCGACGGATTAACTGGTTCTTGAGCCAATGTAGGCGCTGTCCACAACACACCTCCAATTACACAAATAGCTTTTTTCAGATTCGACATCTCCACTACCACCACCGTCTTGACAGTCGAAACGCAAATTATAGCGCGAATCTCAGACCCTGAAGGCGCGAAGTGTTGCCCGCCACGCAGCCCATGCAGCCATGCCTGAAAAGCACTCGCAACGGGCCCCATTGTCCAGGGTGGCAAAGCCACCGCGAAGCGGTTTGCCCTGGACAATGGGTTGCGAGTGCTAGGCTCTCTGCCAGGCATGGGGAAGTGGCGGGCTTGTTTTTATGCTGAGTAGCAGAAATCAATACTCGTCAAAGAAGTTGACTAACAGCTACTCACAGGGCAGCCTTACCAAATTACTTTGCATAATCCTGGACTTTGCATAATCGGCGCAGCCGCCCGCGTAAGCGGGTTGCCTTGACGATGGGGGTTTTTCGCTAGGCTAT